>JALVYA010000021.1 GCA_027038095.1 Archaeoglobaceae archaeon | reverse complement strand
CAGCTCTTCTCCCTTAAGACCTCTAACGTTAACGGTGTTGTCTTCTCTCAGAAGGCACGGCTTTACTCTGCCGTCTGAAGTTACCCTTATCCTGTTGCAGTGATTGCAGAACTCCGAGTTGTCGACCGGCTTCACGAACTCCACGACGGCGTTTCCGGATGCCGTTTCAAAGGAGTACTGCCTCCTGAAGTGCATGCCCCTGAGAAGCACCGCTTCCGCTTTAGACGCTATTTCTCTCTCTATCCCGGAGATGTCGAGGTGGTACCTTTCAAGTCCGGGAAGTTTCAGCACCTCTATAAGCTGGAGTATCGCCCTTATTCCGTCTCTGTTCAGGGATGAAACGAATTCGATCATCTCTTCAACCTGATCGTCGTTAATTCCCTTCATAACAACCATGTTTACCTTTACGGGGGTTAAACCGGTTTCACACGCTGCTTTTATTCCATCCACAACTTTCTCCACATCTCCACCGGTGATGAGCCTGTACGTTTCCGGCCTGAGGGAGTCGAGGCTCACGTTAACTCTGTCCAGTCCGGATTCTTTGAGATCTTCAGCTTTTTCGGCGAGCAGAGTTCCGTTCGTCGTTATGGATATTTCCTGAAATGGGGGCATGGAGGAAATTATGTCGCATATGTCTTTTCTCAGCAGGGGCTCTCCACCAGTAATTTTGACCTTCTTTATCCCCAGATCGTAAAAAGCTCTGGCTATCTCTGCTATTTCGCTGACGCTTAGCTCGCTCTCCTCACCGTTAGCCTGACCTTCTCTGTGACAGTAGAAGCACCTGAGGTTGCACTTCATCGTAACGGCAATTCTCAGATTCGTTATTCTTCTGCCAAATCTATCGATGAGCATAACTCATCAGCCCTTCTCAGGTCTCCGGGAGTGTTCACGTTAAAAAAGGACACAAGATTCTTATCAAAATTTTTAATAATATTCATATCCAAAAATTTAACCTTAGACATTTTTTCCACAGCTTTCATTATTTTTCTCTCTTTAAGTTCTATTGCTCTCTCAAAAGCCTTCAGAGCATTCGAAGAGTAGTAAGCCAGCAGAGGTTCTTTTTTTCCGTCACTCCACGCGGGAATGACTGCATCGTATCCCGTTTTGCCCTCATTCCAGAGCAGCCTGACGACTTCTTTCCTTACGAATGGCATGTCTCCGGCGATTACAACCACATCTCCCCACTCCAGCAGAGCCGTGTATATACCACCGGACGGCCCGAAATCGGGTATTTTATCGGGAACGACTTCAACTTCAGCGAGTGAGCCCAATTCCTCAGCAACTCTCCTGTAGAGTTCGGCTTTCTCCTCGCTGCAAACGATTAAAGTGGGTACTCTGAGTTCTGCAACTACGAGCTCAATTATCCTTTTTCCACAGACCCTTAACAGGGGCTTTTCAGCAAAGTTCAGCCTCGTGCCTTTACCTCCGGCGAGCAGAGCACACCTCACACACCAATACCGTTGTTACTGGATATATATTTTGACTTCTGTGTAAAAGCTGGAGGTGAAAGCTGAAGAAAATGTGGCGAAAACAGTAATAACTCTCCGTCAATCCGGTGTTATGCATGAAGTGTTGAAAGAGCTGGAGAGCTATCTATCCAGGGATTTGCAGTACTCTAGGATTTTGAGCTCCATGTGCACGAACCCTCATCCAGTAGCCGTGAAAGCTCACACGATGTTCATCAGAACGAACCTCGGAGACCCGGGACTTTTTCCCGGAACGGCTGAGCTGGAGAGAAAGCTGATTTCAGAGCTTGGAGAACTCTTCGGAAAAAAGGACGTTTCCGGTTACATAGGTTCCGGTGGTACTGAAGGGAACATACAGGCGATCAGAGCGGCAAAAAACGTAACGGGAAAGAAAGGAAACATAGTGGTTCCTGAATCCGCTCACTTCTCATTTGCAAAAGTAGGGGATTTAATTGGCGTTGAGGTGAGAAGGGCAGAACTCGATGAGGAATACAGAGTTGATCTTGGAGATGTTGAAAGGCTGATTGACGACGACACTTTCGCCATCGTTGGAATTGCAGGAACCACAGAGCTCGGACAGGTTGACGACATCAGAGCTTTATCTGATATTGCCATGGAGAAAGGCGTGTTTCTGCACGTGGATGCGGCCTTTGGCGGATTTGTCCTTCCTTTTCTGGGTATCAGAGACTTCGACTTCAGAGTTGAGGGTGTCTGCTCGCTTACTGCAGATCCCCACAAGATGGGCATGGCAACCATACCTTCAAGTGCAATTCTGTTCAGAAAGGAGGAATACCTGGAAGCTCTGAACGTGGAAACTCCTTATTTAACATCAGCAAAGCAGTACACGCTTACAGGAACGAGACCGGGCACCGGAGTTGCTTCTGCCTACGCCGTTCTGAAGCACCTCGGTTTTGAGGGAATGAAAAAAGTAGTTCTGGAGTGCATGAGGATTACCCGTCTGATAAAAGACGAGGTTGAAGCCACAGGTCTCGAAGCGGTAATAGAGCCCGTTACAAACGTGGTCTGTTTCAGGTGCAGAGCTGAAAAAGTCAGAGAAGAGCTGAAAAAAAAGGGGTGGATCGTGTCCACGATAAGAAGGCCGGAAGCCATAAGGTGCGTGGTCATGCCCCACGTCACTGAAAGCTTGGCCCTCGAGTTCGTGGAGGCTTTGAAGCAGGTCGTCAGGAGTCTTTAACTTGTCAGCTCGATTTTTCCAGCCTTCTTTTCTTCAGAGCGTAGTAGGGGTAGAGAACGGGAAAAGCGCTCACTTCCATTTCAAACTCCGAAACCTTTACTTTTACAGGAAGCAGTGTGAACAGCAGAAGACCCAGAGAGTAAGGAGGCAGGTTTTTCAGAATCATTGCGGGAGTCGCGAAGGCAGAGAGAGCGACCACAAGTATCAGCGTTTTCTTCGCGGCGTCCTCCTGAGCAGAAAGTATGGCTTTCTCAACCTCCAGTCCAGCAGCGTCCGGTATTCTGCCGAATACTTCTTTCGTTTTAAACTGTACGAGTACGTCGTAAAATTCGGCTGGAGCTTTAACGAAAGTGTTCCTTCCAGCCTGAGCTATCGTCACGCTCTTCATGAAGCCGAGTTTGAATTTCACCATTCTCGGACGGGCGTATCTCTTAACGCTGTAGTTCCTCTTCTTTGACTCCAAGTATTTTTCCACTTCTCCTGCCACTTTTTCGTAATCAGCTTCAAGCAGAAACCTCACGGAAAAGCCTGACATTTCAATTTCTTAACCTTTTCCAATTTTGCGGTCGTTTTATTCCTGTTTTTCACATTTTGGCTGATATTTTGTTATTTTAATTTTATATATAACTCAATAATTGCAGGGTCGCTTGCTGCATTCTCAGCAGTTACACCGTTAACGATCCGGTTACCTGCCGGTCAATCAGCAGGTAGAAAAGAGTTAATATGGCAAAACAGTTCTGAGAGTATGAGCGTGGACGTCGTAATATTAATGGGGTCAAAGGCTGACGTGGATTTTTCCAGCAGAATAGCGAACGCTCTTGAAAGGTTTGGTGTGAGCTACGTTATGAGGATTGCTTCTGCCCACAAAACACCGGAAAAAGTTCTTGAAGTACTCAGGGAGTATCCGGATGCAGTATTCATAACGGTTGCTGGCAGGAGTAACGCTCTGAGTGGCTTTGCTGATGCGAACACTCCAAATCCGGTTATAGCGTGCCCTCCTTACAGCAGCAGCTTTGCCGGAATGGACGTTCTTTCGTCGCTCAGGATGCCTTCCGGCGTGGCACCGCTCGTGGTGCTGGATCCTGAAAACGCCGCTCTTGCTGCAGTTAAAATTCTCGCTCTGAGAGACGAAAGGTTGAAGAAGAAAGTTGTGGATTACCAGAACGAAAAGAAGAGAGAGGTTGAAGAGGCGGACAGGGAAATATCTGTCTGATTAAACTGTCTGATTAAACCACTATGTCTCCGTGCTTTTTGATGTACTCCACCAGTCCGCCGTTTTCCAGTATTTTTATCATTACGTCCGGCAGGGGTTTCGCTTTTAACTCAATACCCTTTGTTAAATCCCTTATCGTGCCGCTCGATACATCGACTTCCAGTTCATCTCCGTCGTCTATCAGGTCAGTGTCAGCAATCAGAACGGGCAACCCGATGTTTATTGCGTTTCTGTAAAATATTCTCGCAAAAGATTTTGCTATTACAGCAGAAACGCCTGCAAGCTTTATGACTGCTGGGGCGTGCTCTCTGCTGCTACCACATCCAAAGTTTTTTCCAGCAACGATGAAGTCTCCTTTTTTTACCTTTGAGGCAAATTCGGGATTTGCGTCCTCCATTACGTGCTTCGCAAGTTCAGGCAAATTACTCCTGAGGTGGTAGTACCTTCCCGGCGTTATGTGGTCTGTTGAAAT
>JALVYA010000020.1 GCA_027038095.1 Archaeoglobaceae archaeon | reverse complement strand
AGGCAAAGGGTTCTCGAAGCATCGGTGGCATTTATCAGAACTTCACTGCCTTCGTCAAGCTCTTTCTTTATCACTTTGAGCATATCCAGAGCTGCTGTGTACACATCTATTTTATCCACGTTGATTTTATCTACTTCTACCAGCACGTTTAGCGTTTTCTCTATTTCAGCAGCGGACGTTTTTACAGCCTCGAAGTCCACGTCAATGTCCCTGCCCAGTACGAGGTACACCTTCTGTATTGGATATCCGCTTTTCCTGATACTCTCGAGTAATCTTTCCTTATTTACACCAACTGGCATTACATGAACTACCCTGCTCATAATCTTCCCTTGCTGTTAGTTATTAATAAACTTTTCTATCGTTAGTTATATTATAAAGATGATGAAAAGAATTATCAACTGTGATAGTAATAATTAACTTAGCTTCCAATAATTAACAGCACCCATGTACTCGTACATATGCAGGCTTAATTTTGTTAAAGTCAGGTATATTAAATTTTCTATCCTTTGATAAGATGTTTACAAAACTGGAACATTAGTCAAATCATAATTACACTAACCTTCATGACCTATACAATTTATTAGAATTTGTCTAATTGGTCAGTCACAAAAAAGTGATGGTTACAAAAAGTTAATTTGAACACCGGTTGAAGGCTGAACAATGAGTGTGCTGTCGAAACTGGCGGAACTGAAACTCAGGCTTGCAGACCTGTTTGTTCAGAGAGAGGCGGAGATAACTGCAATTCTCGCGGGTTTAATTTCAGGAGAACCAGCAATACTTGTGGGCGAGGCAGGAACGGCAAAAACAATTTTGATAGAGAAAATGGCTGAATTGATAGATGCGAAGTACTTTTACTATCTGCTGACAAGATTTACCGAACCTGATGAAGTGCTCGGCCCCCTCGATATAAACGCTTTGAGAGAAGGCAAGTACGTGAGGAGGATTGAAAGCAGACTGCCAGAAGCGGAAATAGTGTTTCTCGACGAGATTTTCAAGGCATCCTCTGCCATAAGGAATATCCTGCTCGACATAATCCTCAACAGAAGGTTCAGAAATAACGGAGAGTACATGAAACTGCCAATGCTGACAATGTATGCGGCGAGCAATGAAGTCAGCAGCGATGCTGAGGATGCCGCTTTCTACGACAGACTGACTGTCAGGTGTTTTGTGAAGAGCGTTTCTGAAGATGCGTGGAATGAGTTAATTGAGAGAGGTATAACGCTCGAAGAACTCAGGCTGGAGCCAGTTATCAGTGTTGACGAAATCAGGGAGATTCAGCAGGTTGTAATGGAGAGGTTTAGAAAAATACCGGAAAGCAGCATTTTACAGGTTTATCTGGACGCTCTGGCGTCTCTCAAACAGAAGGGGGTCAGAATATCCGACAGGAGAAAAATAAAACTCCTCAAAATTGCGAGCGCCATATCTGTAATATACGGGGAGGATTCTGTATCACCGGACAGTCTGGCTGAGGCTTTGAAGTTCGTGGCCGTTCATGATGAGGATGACGTGAGGAAGGTTGATCAGGTCATATTTGAGCTCGGTTTGAGCAGTTACTACAAGCACATCCAGCGCATTCAAACTGTGAATTCGGAACTCCAGAATGCAATAAAACTCAGCAGAAGCGGCAGCATTGACGAGCTAAAAATGCTTTCTTCAATATGCAACAAGGCGAGCGAAATGCTTGAAAACATGCCGCAGAATCCGAGGCTTATGCCGTACATAAGACAGCTCAAAGGGTCGATATTCAAGGCGAAGGACATGCTGGAGAGAAAGAAAGCGGAAATATTTGGGGAGTAATCAGAAGCGAAACAGACATATAGGCGTAAACACATTAAAAATTAACTCGAAATGACGTCCGGTTCGGTTAAATTGAACAACAACCTGATAAACGTTACCACGAAGGATTTTGTTTATTCGCTGATATCTCAGAGAATTGGATCTTTTCTCCCTCCAGAAATGCAGGAAATTTATGAAAAATTTGAACACATTCGAATAATTTCTACGGATGCCTACTTCATGCATTACTCTCTTTACCCTTTTTTGAGAAGCAGAAATGAGGACAGCGTACTCGAAGTGGCGAGGCAGTTCTGCGGGGAATACATGAATGGAGAGAGGTATCAGACGCTAAAAACTCTTACAACTCTCGATGACGAGCTCAGTCTCGTTTACAGCATAGCGCTAACGAAGTACATAGTCGGCAGGATAAGGGGTATGCTCGACCTCAGCGGAAACAACCCGGGAAAAACGGCTGGTGTGCCATCGCATGGAAATTCGGGTTTTTCTGGAATAGCTGCAGAGCTTGAGATAGAAGAGCTCCTTGAGGGGGCTGTTAAAGAAGCGGAATGCGTGACAAAAAACGCAGAGGAAATCAGAGAGCTTATGGGTGGAAAAAGCGCTGGCAGAGAGGCAGGAACGTTTCAGAAGATACTCAATCTGGCAAAACAGATGATGTTCGTCGAAGAGCTGGAGCGCATAATACGCATGTCCAAGAGGATGATGGACTTCGTGCCGAGAGCGACAAAAATAGCAAAGGTCAGGGGAAAGACTGGAGACGAACTTTCAGGATACATGCTGACCAAACAGGTTGAAAGAGCTCTGCCGAGAGAACTGGCTCTACCGGACGAGCTGTTCATGAAAAAGATAACTTCTGAAGGTTTTCTGTCCAGAGAAAAGCTGAAGGTTAGCGAAGGAGCGTACTACGTTCTCATTGACAAATCCGGTTCAATGGTTGGAGTGAAGACAGTCTGGGCGAGAAGCGTTGCCATGGCAATATACAGAATGTCCAAAGCCAAAAAGAGGAAGTACTTTCTCAGGTTTTTTGACACGAAGGTTCATCCAAAAACACCGATAACCGAGGCGAAGGAAATAGTTGACGCTATCCTGAAGGTTCAGTCCAACGGAGGGACAGATATAACAAACGCAATAGGCACGGCTATAGACGATCTGGAAGAAAAGTTCTCCGAATACACGAATACCATAGTTATCATAACAGATGGAGAAGATGTCGTGGAAGACCTGTCAAAGGAGCTGAAAAAAGTAAAGGCCAACCTGATTTCGGTAATGATTCAGGGACACAACGAAACGCTGAAGGCGATAAGTGACTACTACGTTAAAGCTGAACTGAGTGAAAGTGGTGGAGAAAGGATTTTAAAACTCGTGGAAATAACATAAAGCTGGAAATAACCGTTAAAATAACAGTTACAGTTCGAGTACCTCTTCAATAGAAGGCACGTTTCTGTTCGTTTTTTCAACGGTGGCTTTAATTCCCTTGTACTGAGGTGTACCACTTCCAGTTAAAACGCCGACAACTCTGTTTGCGTATGGGCCCATTGGTATGAATACAATCCCTTCTGGTGGCTGTAAATCTTCTTCAACTTTCTTAACGTAAAGCACAACTTCCCCGAGCTCACTTTTGACGAGTACCCTGTCACCTTCTTTAACGCCAATCTTTTCCATGTCTTTTTCGTTCATTTCGCAGATACTCACGGCTTTCATGTATTCGTGGCTTAACTTTTCGTCAATCGTCATTCCCTGATCTGTCGTTCTGCCGGTAATAACCACGACCTCAATCATTTTATCTCCAGAGCAATCGCTGCTATTTTGTATTTAATAATTGTGCTGTTTGCGATGAAAAAGCAAGTTACCGAACGGGGTATTTTTCGTACAGCTCTTTTCTTTTTGCCTCAAGCAGGTTTTCCTCAATTCCTGCAAAATTAGCGGCTGAACAGACCTTAACTCCAGCCTCCTTACCAGCCTCAATAACTCTCGATACCCTATCTCTCCAGTTAAGATCTCTTGCGAGGTGGTGGTCGAGAATCAGGTTTTTAACGTTTGTTTTGTTTATAAGTTCGATCAGGTTGTTTACTGACGCTTCGAGGGATGCTGAGGAATACCTGTAACCGAGCATGTACGTCATTGGTCCGTCAACAAAGACCGTTTCCGCATCGCTTTCGAGCATGAACTCGAGCTGACTTCTGAGGCTGGGCCCTTCAACGTCTGATGTGTGCAGAAACTTTCTCTTCCCGTCGTCTACGAGAACTTCCACTACATAACCGAGCTTGCTGTTTGTTCCATGAAACACGGGCTTTGAGAAGCTGATGGAAACGCCATCGAATTCGAAAGTCCTGCCATCACAGTACTCAACGCTGCACATTTTTTCTACCTGAGACAGGAAGTATGAGGCTCTCTTTTTCTGACTCAGGTTTATGTTTTTTGTGGGGTGTTTTACCAGCAACACCTTTCCTCTGAGAAAATCAATGTCCCTTGGATTGTGGTGGTCGTAGTGGTAGTGCGTGATAACCACGACTTCACAGTTTCTAGCCTTCTCCTTTACTTCCTGCCAGAATCTCTTTTCAGCTTCAAGCTCCA
>JALVYA010000019.1 GCA_027038095.1 Archaeoglobaceae archaeon | reverse complement strand
ATCCTCCTGAGTATGCGAGAGCGATAGTTGAGGCTGTGAGACACTACGACGAGCCGGACGTGGTTGCAGAGGTGAGCAAGGGTCTCGGAGAGCCAATGAAGGGCATGGACGTTTTCAAACTTGGGGAGGAGGAAAAACTTCAGGAGAGAGGGATCTGATTGCCTTTATTTTTCCGTCCGGTGATTGAATTGATTGAATTATTGAAGAAGTTTGATTTTAAAAGTGAATGTAAAGTGAACTAAATTTGAGCAATCGATCGCTGGTTAAACCAAAGGCTAAAACGGTGAAAAGCATGACCAGAAACGCAATGAGAGTTGCAGTAGTTGGAGTTCAGGGGGATGTGGAGGAGCACGTTACAGCGACGAAAATGGCGATGAAGAAACTCGGCGTAGAAGGAGAAGTCGTCGCCACGAGAAGGCCGGGAGTTGTGGAGAAGAGCGATGCCGTGATAATACCCGGCGGGGAAAGCACGACCATAAGCAAACTGATCTTCAGAGAGGTTAAAGGCAGGAGCATAGCCGAAGAAATTCTCGCTCTCGCTGAAGAGGGGAAACCGGTAATGGGTACGTGTGCTGGTTTAATTCTCCTATCCAGATACGGAGATGAGCAGGTGGAAAAAACGAACACGAGACTTCTGGGCTTGCTCGATGCTAAAATTAAAAGGAACGCTTTTGGCAGGCAGAGGGAGAGCTTTCAGGTGCCACTGGAGTTTAAAGGCATTGGCGTCGTGGAGGCAATTTTCATAAGAGCTCCGGCAATAGTTGAAGTTGGAAAGGATGTTGAAGTTCTTGCTGAATTCGAGAACTACATCGTCGCAGCAAAGGAGAAAAACGTTCTGGGTTTAGCTTTTCATCCAGAACTCACTGCCGAGCTTGGAGATACCAGAGTTCACGAGTACTTCATAAAGATGTGTGAACAGTAATTTAACAGTATAATAACTGGCAAATGACAAATAAATATAAAATTAGCTTTTTGGTTTTATAATGTCCCTGAAACTGACCCACTTTCTGGTCATCACCACGGTTTTGGAAGTTTTGTTCACTATTTTTTCGGGGAACAAGCCAACGAGGAAGTTCTTCAGGAAAGGTCTGTTGGACGCTCCAAGCATTACGAGGTCGTGATTCGCAGCCTCTCTTGCTATTGCATTTACCGGGTTGGCTGAAACGACGAACTTTCTGTTTACCTTGACACCTGCGAGAGGCGGCTCCGTTTCCCTGAAAACTCTCTCAGCTATGGCTTCATCCTCCTCGCTTTTTCCAACGTACATCAGGGTTACCTCGCCCTTCTCTGCAAAATCTCTGGCGAGTTCCGCTGCCAGCACAGCGTGTGGACCGCCGGCAGTAGGAATTAAAACCCTGCAATCGTTGCTCCATTCTCTCGTTTCTCCGATTTCGAATCTGACTACGGCAACATCGGTTTTCGCTCTGACGAGGACGGGGTCTATAGTACTTCCGAGAACGAAGTCTTTTCTGAAAGTTCTGCCTCTCCAGCCCATTATCAGCAGATCGGGCTTTATTTCTTCAACGGCGTTCAGTATAGCCTCAGCGTTTCTGTGACCGATCTTTATCACACCACCGCTCGGAACGTCCAGCTGATCCATCACCTGTTTTAGAAACTCCTTTGCCGACTTCACGTACTTCATTCCCGCACTAAGTGGAGTCTGCTCGGGAACGGTAACAACGTTGAGGAGGATGACCTCTCCACCCCTCGACCTCGCCACGTTTGCTGCGAAGTTCGCGAGTTTTGAAGCCACCACCGGGTTGGCGACTGGAACGAGAACCTTAAATCTCTCTTCCACCGGCCTCTCCTCGTAAATCGTGCGAACTTCTCCTTCAAGTCTTTTACCGATCTCCTTTCTGGAGTAGGTGGCGTAGATGACGTAACCGAACAGCATCCAGATTGCCGTTCCGCCGAGAACGATGTCCCCGTGCTTTATCTCCGTTACGAGGAAGTAGCCTATGATGAGCTGAAAGACTACTGCGGCCACAGGCAACCAGGGCATGGCGGGAACCTTGAAAGGCCTCTTTATGTCAGGTCTCCTGTACCTGAGAATTATGAGAACTATGTTCACGAGTATGAACAGTACGAGAAACATTATGTCTGCCGCTGTTGCTACAACCTCTATTGGCAGAACCGCCATCACCGCAATGATGGAATAGCTGAAAAGCGTTGCCAGGTGGGGCGTTCTGTTTTTGTCGTGAACTCTGGCGAGGAATGAGGGAAGATAGCCGTCTCTGCCCATTGCAAATGCAACTCTCGAGGAGGAGTATATCGTTGCGTTCATTGCGCTTATGGTCGATATTAAACCACCGAGAATTATCAGGAAACCACCGAACGGCATTATCTGGTCAGCCACCCTGATCAGCCCGAACTCCTTCAGCTTTCCGAGGTACTCCCAGCTCGGAATGTTAACCCTGACAGAACCTATGGCTGCAAATGCAACAAGTATGTATATCGCAACCGAAACCCACAGAGCGAGAACAACAGCCTTTGGGATGTTTTTTTCAGGTTCTTTAACTTCTTCTCCGCTCTGAACAATTATGTCGTAACCCTCGAAAGCTATGTAGGTCAAACCCATTGCAGCGAGAACGCCCGCAAACCCGTGAGGGAAAAAGGACGGTGTCGTAAAGGCTTTTATCCAGTCAGGCCTCGTAAACGTTGCGTAAATACCGAAGACTATGAAGATCAGAAGAATTATCAGTTTCGCCACCGTAACGAACCCGCCAACCCTGCCGCTCTCCTTAACACCCCTGTAGTTTATGTAAGCCAGAAGAGTTACTATTGCAACTGAGTAAACCTTTGCAAGCACGGCCTGAGGTATTACTGCGGTAAGCGATTTTGTCAGTTCAGAGAGAAAAGCACCGAATGTTACGGCGTAAAGAGAACACGCTATGCACTGAGCTGTCCAGCAGCACCACCCAGACAAAAAGCCAAAAAAACCGCCCATTGCTTCCCTTACCCAGGGATACGCTCCCCCAGCCTCCGGCATTGCAGAACCGAGTTCGGCGTAAGCCAGACTCGTGAGAGTTGCGACGATTCCATTCAGGAAGAACGCAATCAGAAGAGCTGGACCTGCAATTCCAGCGGCGATACCGGTCAGGGCAAAAATACCGGCACCTATCATTGCCGCTATTCCGAGCATTGTGATGTCGAAAAGACCGAGCTCCCTGCTCAGACTGACCTCTATGCCATTGGTGTCTTTACTGCCAGCATCTCTTCCGGACACCACTCTCCAGTCTCGTCAGCTACGCTTTAAAAAACTGTTGAGTTTCGAACAGCTTATGCAAGTACTTTAGAGAGTTGAGTTAGGCACTTCACCAATTTACAACAGCTAAGTTATGGCTCATCCAACTCCTTGAGTATGTCCTTCAGCATTTCAACACCACAGCAAACCTCAAAATTTCTCGTTTTGTAGTACTTGACCTGTTTTCTTCCGCGAAATTCGGTTCTGCAAGCGAGAAACCCGTAATTTACGAGTTTTTTGATGTGAGCGATTAACAGCGGTTTGGAGATTCCGAGTTTTTCTCTCAGCTCCTTTGAAGTCCTCTCTTCCAGACAGAGGGCGAGAATTTCGAGCCTTACCGGATTTGCCAGAACTCTCAGCAGTTTGGACAGCTCTTCTGCCGTCTCGCTCATCGTTTTCCCTGTTTACTCCCTCAGCTCCTTTCTCAACTCCTCTATTTCTCTTCTGAGCATTTTTATCTCTTCGAGTAAATCGACCATCGTTCTGTTTAGTTCGGAATTTCTTTCCGGCTGTCCCGCATCTTTCGCGTATCCCTCCTGAAGGTGATTTCTCAGAGCTGGAGCGAGAATCCACAGTATGTACAGCAAAGCTCCAATGAAGATTACAAGCAGGCCAAGTGATGTTATCCAGTCCATAAATTCCGGTGGTAAGGGCATGGGTACAGGCATAGGTAAATATTTGTTTACCTACTATTTAAGTATTTTGATTTTTTTAATGACATTTAATGGCAATTCTGCAGTAAACGGAAAACTGCGCGGAAAACTGCGAGGATTTTGCCACCAGTTATTCAAAAGCTCAGAACGTAATCGGCTATTGCTTTTAAAGCTTCTCTTATCGTGTTTTCGTTGCTGTAGCTGTTTACGAGTTCTTTCAGTTCGTCCCTGCTACAGCTCTTCATTTCCTTAGCGAATTTTACCATTTCGGGTATTGCCCTCGTTACGTTGTTTACAACTGTGATGTCAGCCATTCTGGCAGTTCTTGATAGTGGGTTCAGGTCAACTGCTATGACCTTTTTACCGCTCTTCCTCAAAATTTCACACCTGTCTCCGTCTTCAAGCATAACCAAAACAGTATCGGCGGAGTAAATCCCTCTTCTGTCCACTATTCTCCTGAAGTGCTCGATTCCCTCTATAACAGCGTCTCCAGCGTAAAGAACGTTTTTGC
>JALVYA010000018.1 GCA_027038095.1 Archaeoglobaceae archaeon | reverse complement strand
CCGAAACAAAGGCTTACAGAGTTTTTGCCATGCTGATGGACAAAGACAGCAATGTTACTGCAGTAACTCCCCACTACATAATGGAGCCAAGGGAGTGTTACGAAGTGTTCGGAGACAGACCTTTTACAGTCTTTCCGTGCGGTGCAGTTATTGTTGACGATTACCTGCTGATATCTTACGGAGCCTCCGATTCTGCAATAGGCTTTGGCACGGTAGACATAAGCGAAATCATGGATCTGCTCGATAAGGGCAGACTTGAGAGTGGTTAACGTCTTTCCTTGCAGTTTTAGTGAATTTTTGAGTTTTTTAGTGAAAGTTCATCCACAAACATTCGTTTACGCAGGATTAAAATCCGAATTCATGCAGAATCAGAAAACCAATAAACAGCCTTACCCCCTGTGCACCTATGGTTCTCGCTGTTGCGGTTGACATAGACGGTACGATAACCCACAGGGACAGGAGCATAAGCTGCAGAGCCGTTAAAGCTTTGAGGAGGCTTGAGGTTCCGGTCGTTCTTTCAACGGGCAACATCTCCTGCTTTGCCAGAACTGCTGCCAAGCTGATAGGGGTATCGGACATGGTGATATGCGAAAACGGCGGTGTCGTCAGATTCGACTACGACGGTGAGGACATAGTGCTGGGAGACAAAAAGAAGTGTTTGAGAGCTGCCGATAAGCTCGCTGAGTACTTTGACCTCGAATTTCTCGACGAGGAGTACAGAAAGTCCGAAGTCTGCGTCAGGAGAACTTTTCCAGCAAACAGGGCGAGAGAAATTCTTAAGGGTATGGGTGTTAAGCTGCTCGATTCCGGTTACGCATACCACATAGTTGACGAAAATGTCAGCAAGGGAAAAGCCCTCGTTTACATGGCCAGAGAGATTGGTATAGACGTTAAAGACTTCGCCGCGATAGGTGATTCGGAGAACGACGTAGAAATGATAGAAGTTGCTGGAATTGGAATAGCTGTCGCCAACGCAGACGAAAAATTAAAGGCTGCTGCCGACGTAATAGTTTCTGGAAGCGATGGTGAAGGAGTTGAACAGGCTCTGAAGCTGTTGAAACTAATTTAGCCCTCTCGCTGAACGGCATTTACCAGTCCATTAAAATTTCAATTACAGCTCACACGCGCACCAAAAATCGTTAAATTGCGAGATAGCAAACACCATTTGATGAAAAAGTTCGAAGGGCTCGCATATCACTTTGCGTTCATGCTCTTTCTCTTCTTCCTAGCTGCGGCTATAGGCTTTTACCAGGCTCAGGCAGACCCGTTTATTGCCGGAAAACAGGTGAACCAGCTTGGCAGGTTTTTCTCCTTTGTCAGGCACCTCTCACCTTTAGAGATCTTCCTGCTGATTTTCCTGAACAACTCGATTAAAGCAGTAATATCCACCATAGCAGGAGTGTTTGCTGGAATCTTCCCGGCCTGCTTCGTGTTCGTAAACGGTTACATAGTGGGAGTTGTTTACTACGTGAAGGGCTCCCAGCTCGGGTACTTCAGGGCTTTGATGTACCTGCTTCCGCACGGAGTAATTGAGATTCCAGCCATACTCCTTGCGTGCAGTTACGGAAGCTGGCTCGGTCTCAGGTTTATAAAGAAAATTAGAGGAGAAGCGATTAACCTGAAAGAGGACTTCGTGCTCGCACTGAAGGCGTGCCTGAAGATTGTTATACCGATGCTGCTCGTGGCTGCTTTCGTCGAAACCTTCATAACGCCGGTGGTGGTCAGACTCGTTTGATTTTTGTTTGTTTTTTTGTTTCCTATTTAAAATCCTATTTAAAAAAACTTAAGTTTAAAGATAAAGAAAAGTCATAAAAAAGGTTATGGATAGTAAATGGTATACGGATATGTCGTTATCGCAGACACGGTTCCTACTGTACTGGCAATAGATGTGTCATTCGTGTAAGAAGTCGTTACTCCAGAACAGGAGGCAGAGAGCTCAGTATATGCGTACTTGTAGGAGGGAGGAGGTGTTAACAGGGAAACGTTGACGCTAACATCTCTGAGCTTCACCACTCCACTGCTGTCTGTAGTGCTCGTGTTTGTGTACACAGTACTGCTAGCTGACAAAGTCGTACCACCGCCACCTCCCTTGTAGTATAAGACTGTCAGAGTTATGGTAACTGGAACCCCACTGACGGGATTTCCGTTAACGTCCAGAACCTTGGCGGTGGCGTTCAGGCTACCAGTATATGAAAATGTTGTAGAGCTGTAACTCCACAGAGTTAGATTCCCTTTCAGACCTATGCTCGAAACCGTGGGGACTGGCGTTGGAACCAGTGTTGCCAGAACTCTAACCTCGACGCTGGCGTTAGCTTTACCGGCCGTGAAGTTTAACGTTGCATTGCCGGCGTTAAGTCCGTGAACGTAGAAAGTAGCCTCACCCTGAATGTTCGTTTCGAGACTTGCCGGGCTAACGCTTGCATTTGTCGCTCCGTATTCCACCGTGACGTTCACGAGAACTCCGGGATACGGATTGCCAAACTGATCCACCACAACGACGCTGACGGGAGCTACACTGCCAGCACTTACGTAAACTACCCCGTTTAGAGGTATAATCCTAGAAACAGTTCTCGTCACGTTGGAGGACACTTTCTGGGAGCTCACGACCCAAGAAGGTGTGTAGAGGGTTATGCTCCCGACATGGACTGTAACTTCATTCCCTCTAACGCTGACGTTTGAAGCCCCGTAAATAGCACGCAGGGTGCGATTCCAGTAGTTCACGTTTTTTGTTTCCATTGTTATGTTGACGTTCTCCAGGGGTATCCCGGTACTTTTGCTCACAAGGAAAAAGTTCAGAGGTATGGTTGTTCCCGCAACCTCTCTTTCGGTTGAATTTACAATCGGTATGCAGATAGTATTTTTGTAGAAAGCAATTTGGTTGACCACGGGTACGGGTCTGTAGTAGTTGCTCCCGTTCTCAAAAACAGCACCGTACTCGTACAGGTATGTTCTGTCTGAGAGATACACGTAAAACGGATGAACGAGGATTGCGTCGGTTTTATAGCTCTTATCGTAGGAAATGGTAGTTCCTGCTACTGTCGCATTTACCGTCACATTTTCCGGTATAAACCTTACGTAACCCGCCGTTGAAGGAGGAGAGACCAGAAGAGGATATTTCGTATACCTCACACCGAGATCGAGCTTGAGGACAGTTGAAGACGACTGGGTTAAGATTTCAGGGATTCTCGAAACTTCCGAAAGCAGTCTGGATGAGCTTTTTGCCTCGTCCCGTTTTTCCCATGCAGGAAGGAACTGAGCCTGAAGCAGAGCCATAAACAGGGATATTATCGCAAGAATGAGTACGAATCCCACTACCGGTGAAACTGCTTTTTTATCGAGCATATTCTTTCAGAGTTAAGATAGAGGATATATCAATTTTGCGAATTGTATTTGATTCTGATAATGGTAGTGTCAAATTAACACCTCTAGTATATACAACACAACAAACTCTCTAACCATCTCTGATTTAAAAGACCTGAATGGAAACCTTCCAGAACCTCTTCGCTCCTTAAACTCAAAAGAAATCCTCAGCATTTCTCTCACCAAACGTGTCTGTATCTCACTGAGCCTCTGTAAAGCCTCTGTACAGAATCCTCTGTCAACAACCACTTCTGGCTTATTTTCGTGCTTAAGGACTTCTTTCAAAACGTAGGCTTCGAAACTTCCTCACCTTCAGAGGCCCATGGTTAAACATTCCTTCGAATCAATCTACAGCAGCCCATACAAAGATTAACCTTTTCTCCAGCCTGATTTTTGTTTCATCTATTGCAACTAATCTTCTTTCCTTCTTTCCTGGTTGCTTTAAGACTTTCTTGAGCCTGTGGTAGTAAATTCTGACCGATTCATAGCTTATTTCTTCGAAAAGGGAGAGGAAGTCGCTTGTCTTCCTCAGAGAAAGACCGAAGAAGTATTAGAGCTGTTGATATCTTTAATCTATACTTTCTTATTCCTTCGAAGCTTGTAGCCTTGACACAGTCCACCAATCGCCTTAGTGTGGGTTGCATATCTTTTATTTAGTTTATTTATTTTTTGTTGCTATTCTTGACACTCTCGGTGGAGAGAAAGTTGACTAAGAATTAACTTGATAAAGCATAATTAATAAATTTTTAGATTGACTTAATAAAATTAAAGCAAAATATTGATGTCTGTATCAGCTGGTGATCTGATAAACTCTCCAGCTTTAAAAGCTGGCTTTTCTTCGAAAAACTTTCTGACAAGGCTCATCGTTTTCAGGGCATTCTCTCTCGCACGTTCCGTGTCAGAGAATTTTCTGCCCTCTTCCGTCACAACCCCATTTTCTATCACCTTTACGAGCAGGTTAGAATCCTTACCCGGAACGATTCTGTCCACGACGCCATCTCTTAAAATAGCCTTTCTTCCACCGTACTTTCCTCTTTTTGCAACGGCTCTCCCTTCTTTTTCCACGA
>JALVYA010000017.1 GCA_027038095.1 Archaeoglobaceae archaeon | reverse complement strand
ACAGCACGGTTGAGCTCAGCGAAGTTAAGGCTGAACTCGAAAAACTTGCAACTAAATTAGAGAGACTTGAAAAAACAGAAGTGGAGAGCATACCTCTCGGGAGGATTTCGTTTTACATGAAATCTATTGTTGTAAGCTTAATTTACATAGGTGCCTACCTGTTCATGCTGAACTACTACATGGGGTATTCTCCATACCTCTTTCCCGTACTATACATAATATGGTGGGCATTCATAACCAAGGAGTTCGGGCTGTTCAGCAGGTTTGAAGCTTGGCTCGTCATGGGCATTCCAGTTTTAATAGTTCCGGCAATGTCCATAGTAATCCAGACGCTTTTTGGCGTGGCACCTTTAATGGGCATTATTTTTGCAACGTCTCTTCTCTACGCATACCTGTACTACCTGTACGCTCAGGAACTGGTGGAAAGCGAAAAAGGTGAAAAGAAAGGGAGTGAAGGTTCTGGAGGTACGGTATTGCCCAGAAAAGAAGAAGACGAAATATACGTTTCAAAATCCAAGCCGAACTTCCTGTTCAGAAAGACCAGATCGTTTATAAGTGACGTTATCAGGTGGCTCAGGAGCTAAAAAGTTACTTTTTCACAATTTTCTTCCGGTAACCGTAGCTCTCCAGCTCCAGATAAACATAGGCACTCAGGCAGATTACGATTATGGCTATGGCGTAGCTCTTGAAGGCTTTAATTAGCTGCTGGTAGAAGAGGTATTCCTCTCCAAAAGGCCCTATGCTTCTCATCTGCTTGGCGTTCAGTATGAAGTACTTCCCGATACCGGGAATCACTATTGGCTTTCCACCTATCATTACGGCCTGAGCTATAACGTCCTTCCTCGTTATGGGTATCAGATCCGGACCAGAAGCGTCCCCTCCAGTGTATATTTTGTTTCCGACTATCTTCAGCACTCTGTGAGAAACGGGCAGACCAACGTCCGGTCTCCTGAACATTATTATGTCTCCCGGTTTTGGATTGATGTATATCGCCTGAGCAAGATACATGTCCCCTCTCTGGAAAGTCGGGTACATGCTATCCGAAACCACCACAGCAAAGAACAGCTTGTGCGATAGAGTCAGATAGAGCAGAATACCGAAAACGGTAAGAGTTGCCGCAATTCTTCCGTACGGTGGATTTTCTTGCTTTAAACCCTGAATTGAAAAGTTAACGAAATCCTTTCTCTTCTTACCAAAACTGAACAGCTTTACCCTTTCGAAGAGGGGGATTCTGCACCCCATCTTGTAGAGCGTTAAAACTATGGACATTCCGGCCAGCATCGCAAGTCCGAAAGCTTCCGAAGCCAGCATTTCAAGCTCGAACTCCATGCAGTTAACCCCATGAAAGCATTTTTACATATATTGCAAGGAACGATATAAACATGAAGAAAGCCACAGCTATTGCAAGCTCCAGTACCATTTTCAGGTACTTCTTAGTGTCAATGTAGTATTCCACTGGATAAGTTCCTCCAACCCAGGAGAGTTTCCTGTAGGCGAGGTCAGTTGGGTTCAGCTCCCAGTCTATGTAGCCCTTTTCCACGAGCCTCTCAATAATGACATTTAGAGCTATTTCCGTTATCCCACAACCCGAAGTGATTTTACTGCTCTTTTTCTCCCCCATGAGTATTTTCTCAAGCACGCATTCTTCCAGATCTGACAGTTCAGGTAAGTTTTCGACACTCATCATACCACCGGGGATGCAGTAACAGTACTTCCTCACAGTATTTCCGTTAATCTCTCAAAAGTATCCTTGCTATGATGAGTACTGCCAGTACTGCTGCTGAAATTGCGACCACAGCCGCTCCCGCTCTGTGTGACGGGGGTTTTTTGACAGGTGGTGGTGCTGCAACCTGACCGCTGGGTGATTTAACAAAGAATATCTGCATTAAACTCGTTCCCGGAACGGTAACCTTGTAACTGCCCGGTTTCCGGGGTATGTACTGGAATGTTATTGTCCTGTACTGTCCCGTTTCGAGAAATACCTTTTTGTCGAACACGGTCTTTCCGTTTATGTTAACCTTGACTTCCCTCTTACCACTTCTTCCAACATTCCTGATCTTAAGCGTTACGTTCACGGGAGTGCTTACGTTGACGAGAGGAGGCATGCCTGTGCCGGGAGGACCTTCAACTCTGAGCGAAAGGAATTCAAACTTTGTTGGCATCTGCGTTACTGTGGAAATCTTCACAACAAACCCTTTGTCGATTCTCAGGTTGTAGTATGAATCGTATATGCCGGAATTCGAACTTATCCTCCACCCGCCGATTGTCAGAAGCGTGTTTGCGAGCCAGTCCTTGTACGAACTCCAGTAGCTCGGGTTATCGCATATAAGTGTACCGTTGTTCCTGAAGAAGTACTTCAAAAAAGTAACTTTAAAATCAGGATGGCTTCCGACGTAAAACAGCACTTTGACGTCTTTCAGGTGTAACGCATCTCTAACTCCAACGTAGTTTATTGGAGCGTGGCTTTCCCTTTTTACTATGTTCAGTAGCTGCGGGAGTATTTTTTCAGCTCTTTTATCGCTCCCTCTGAGCAGTGCTACGTTAACGACACCGCTGTAGTGGTCGATTCTGTAAACGTATGCAAGCATGTTCGTAATCATGATTACAGCATCGTCTCTGTTTATGCTGGATACGTTCAGATTGCTGAGTGCCCTGCTGATGCTTATGTTGTTTTCCGAGCTTATTCCACAGCTTCCAAGGACGTAGTTGTTTGGAGAGTATATTACGGTTCCATTGAGAACCTGTCCGGTAACAATACTTTTATCGTAAATCAATGGCGAAATAACGATGGGCAGGGTCAGCATGTAGCCTGCATGTTCAGCTTCAACTCTTATAAGGTGCGTTCCACCTCTGAGAGGTGGGATTGTTAGAGCTACGTTTCTAACATCTCTCGGCGGAACTGCAACCTCCTTTGAATCCACAACCCTGCCGTCGACCAGAACCCTAACAGTTGTTCTGGCGTTTACGTCTGTTGGGTTGAGAACGGAAACTCTGAGGGTGTTGGAAACGCCGACTGGCAGGGTTTTAGCTTCTAACCTCGGGTTGAAAATGTAAAACTTTTCCGGCAGAGTTTCGCTAACGTAGAACGTCAGCTCTTTTTTGGCGTAAGGGGCATTTTTTCTTGAAATCGTGGATATGGAGGGTGAAGCGTTACTGGAGTACAGGATTTTGTTGTAGAGGTTGTTGTAACTTATCTGGGTTGGAAGCGTGTTGAGCACATCGAAGGCGTAAGCATCAATCGTATACCTTCCACAGATCCAGTCGTCCGGGATGCTTATGTCCAGAACCCTGTATATTTTGTCCTTGTAACTCAAAGTTGTTACGCTTTGCACATTTCCATAAACAACGTAACCATTTGGATCCTTTATGATTACGACAAAGTCAACGGCAGCAGCCCTGTTTACATTAACGTTATCAACAGCCAAGTACAGTTTTATCGTGTCTCCGGGCCTGAATACGTTGCAGTATCGTGGAATGTAATGCCCGTAGCTGTAAACTTCAGTAACTATTGCAGCATGAAAATCGGCCGGTGAAAAACCGAGACATGGTTGTGATGAAAGTATGAGAATAAGTGTGATCGTGAAAATAAACACTGCACTTTTCTTACCTGAATTTGAGAGTGCAGCCATATCGGGCGAATTAATGAAAAGAGATAAATAGTTTATCATTTTCTATTTTTCAAGAGATTACGTGAACTAATTAAAGACTAAGAACCCAGAGGAATATGTGTTTGGTTGTATTGGTACAGCACATGATGTCGCAGGTTCTGGGCTGCTGGATGATGAGTTGGGTGATGAGTTGATGGCGAGTCATCGATAAACCTTTGAAAGTCCATATAGCTGCAAAGGTGCAGCTTATGCCAGTTGTCGGTATATGTTCCGGAAAGGGGGGTGTTGGAAAAACCACGGTATCTGCCAACCTTTCTGCTGCGTTAACAGATTTTGGAAGTGTTGCCGTCGTGGATGGCGATGTTGTTCTCCCGAACCTGCACGCTATTTTTGGATTTGAACCAAACGTAACGCTGATCGACGTTATTTCGGGAAAAGCCAGAATTGAAGACGCTCTCTACAGAATAAGGGTCGGAGACGTTTCCTTGGACGTCATGCCTTCTTCTCAAACACCTTCTGAGGTAAAGAACATTCAGACGTTTACGGACATACTCAAAGAGCTCGGAGAAGCTTACGATTTCGTCGTAGTTGACATAGCTGCCGGACTGAGCAAATACGCTCTCGTACCCATGATGGGGTGTGAAAAGATCTACATAGTTCTCAATCCGGAAGAGACATCGATAATGGATGCGTGGAGAGTAAGGAAGGTCGTAGATCAGATGGACGTCGATTTTGAAGGAGTTATCGTGAACAGGTATAGAGGCGAAAAGTGGGCCGTTGCCATGGCTGAAAAGAGAGTCGGCAGAATCGCAGGCATAATCAGGGAGT
>JALVYA010000016.1 GCA_027038095.1 Archaeoglobaceae archaeon | reverse complement strand
TGCCGGTGGAGGAGTTGCGATGCACATAATTCTGGACAGGGCGAGGGTGAAGTTTCTGAAACCCAGACTGAGAGAGCTCGGAGCGAGGAGAATAGCGACCTCACCGGTAATAACGTTTGGGGATTGATTTTTAACATATTATTTTTGTCAGGACTTGAAAATACCAGCAATCGTAATCATATGTCCACAACAACAAAAGCCCTTATACCGTCCTGCAGCAACTCAACTCTGAACTTGTGCAGCGTTATCGCTTTCGGCTCAACCCTCACAGCCTCACTCCTGAGTTTTCCTCCTTTCAGTTTTCCCGCTACGTTTAACTTTCCATTCCCCATTTCAGCCTTTACCTCTGCATCGAGTGGTGCGAAGTGCTCGGCGTCGAAGAGGTACAGCAGCTCGTTCAGCCAGTCGTAAAGAGCGTATTCGAACAGCTCCCTTTCGTTTTCTCCACTCTCTTCCAGCTCGATTTCTCTCTCAGCAGTAAAGCTGATTTTATCTGCAAAAATAAAAGCATCCCTGAACGCCAGAGTAGCGTTTTTGAGAAGCTCCTCTATGCTTTTTCCGTATATTTCGAAGGCGATATCTGCCGTGTGCTCGACAAACCTGTACTTCATGAGCTGAGCATCACTTCAGATTTTTTATTCCCTTTGCTGTTTTTGTGTGGCTGTACAAATGCCATGCAGTAATGCCGAGTAATGTAACTATTAAAAATGGAAAAAAACTTATTTGTGCGATGCCATGCACGTCCATGAAATTTGGAGTGGAGTTCGTTCCGAACATCAAACCCTACGAAATAGAATACCTGTCCTCAATTGCAGAGGAGAGCGGGTTCGACAGCATCTGGATAACCGATCACTACAACAACAGAAATGCGTACTCCATTCTCACACTGCTCGCGCTGAGAACGAGAAACATTAGCCTTGGTGTTGGAGTTTCAAACCCATTTACGATTCATCCCGCACTCATAGCCTCTGCAATGGCGACCATAAACGAGCTGAGCGGGGGAAGGGCGATTCTCGGAATTGCTGCGGGAGACAGGATGACGCTTGAAAGGCTCGGCATAACGTGGGAAAAACCTCTGACGAGAGTTAGAGAAGCGGTCGAACTTATAAGAGAGCTCACGTCCGGAAAAAGAGTCAGCTACTCCGGGAAAATTTTCAGCGTCAGCAACGCGGGAATCGATTACAGAGTTAATCCCTATCCGGTTTACATCGGTGCTCAGGGACCAAAAATGCTCAAACTTGCCTCAGAGATAGGGGATGGCGTCCTCATAAACGCATCCCACCCGAAGGACTTTGAGGAAGCTTTCAGGTGCTTTGGTGACGTGAGAGAGGGATTTGATGTTGTTGCGTACACTTCCATGAGCGTTGATAGGGATGGAAACAGAGCGAGAGAGGAAGCAAAAATAGTCGTCGCCTTCATAGTTGCCGGATCTCCGAAAGCAGTCCTCGAAAGACACGGAATTTCAGGAGCTGACAGGGTTAGGGAAGTTCTGAACAGGGCTTTTGCCGGAGGTAGCTGGGCTGACGTTAAAAAGGCTGTCAGCGACGAGATGATCGAAGCTTTTTCAATCAGCGGTACGCCTGAGGAAGTGGTTTCGAGAATCGAGGAACTGAAAAAAGCAGGAGTGACGCACGTGGTTGCTGGAAGCCCCATAGGTGCTGATAAGGCTAAGGCGATAAAACTTATAGGCAAAAAAGTTATTCCCGCCTTTTCCGGGCAAAAAACTTAATTTATGTGAGTAAAATGACGACCTACATCCTGAACGGAAAAGAAGTCGACATCTGGAGCGAGGAATTGAGCAGGTACCACTCGAAGAGTGTAGTAGATTACGTCAGAGAGAAACTGCTCGAACTTGAAGAGAGAGGTATTGACCCCTTTTCTGAAATAGTCGGGAAGGAAAGGGAAAAAGAACTGCTGAAAAACGCACTGCTGAGCGGATCGAGCATACTATTCAGAGGCAGGAAGGGGTACGGAAAAACAACTTTCGCCAAAGCGATAGCCAGACTTCTTCCCGAAAGGATACTGGCTGTAAAAGGTTGCAGGATAAACGACGATCCGGTAAATCCTGTTTGCTTCTCCTGCAAAAAGAAGCTCGAAGACGGCGTAATCGAGCTTGAGTGGGTGAAGCCGAGGTTCGTCAGAATATGCGGAGATCCGATGATGACGACGAGACAGCTAATCGGCGGTATAAGTCTGCAGAAGCTCAGAGAAGGCTACGACCTCGACAGTCCGGAGGTGTTTACGCCTGGAAGAATTTTAAAGGCAAACAGGGGGATTGCTTACGTCGATGAGCTCGGAGCAATACCCTCTGCTCTCCAGACACTGCTCCACGAACTGCTCGAGGAAAAACAGGTCACAACTCCTGAAGGAGATATAGTCCCGATGAAAATTGACGTCATCTTCATAGCCTCCACGAATCCCGCAAATTACAGGGGAGTTTCCGATATAAAGGAGCCGTTGCTCGACAGAATGGAAGAAATAGAGATCGGTCCTCCGAAGAGTGTGGAGGAGGAGGTCGAAATAGCAATCAAAAATTCGAATTCATGGCTCAGAGAGGCAGTGGTAATGCCGGAGTGGCACGCGAGAACTCTTGCGAGGGTCGCAATGCTGGCGAGAAGCGGGGAAACGAGACTTCCGGACAGGGTGGAAGTGGAACCCTCCTGTCGAGCAACAATAAAGGTGTTTGACCACGTCATGGCTTCTGCCGTGAGGAGAAAACACAGGGCAGTCATGATTTCGGACTACGGAGTTGGCGGTGTTTACGACTTCAGCAACGTGGCTCTGGGACTCAGGGGTAGAATGAAGCTTGAGCTGCACAGCAATTTAGAAGAGGCTGTAAACGCTCTCGTTAACGACGCTCTCGAAATAACGTGTTCTGAAGTTTTCTCAAGGATGCAGACAGAAGTGTCAAAGCTCGCGTCAGAGCTCGGGAGAAGAGGTGAAATAGACGCTTACGACTACAGAGAGTTTGACGAAATACTTCCCGTCAGCGAGGAGGAGAAAGCCTCAGCTCTCGAATTCATGCTGGAAACTCTGGTTAGATGCGCTGGTATGGCTGAGAGAGTGGGAGACGGAGTTTACGCGTTCTCTGAACCATGAAAGTCCCAAAAACATGCAGTGGGGTTCTGGAAAGAGAGAAAAACCTGCAGGCTTTTCTGGAAGAGATAAGCTTAGCTCTTCTCGATCCAGAACTGTACAGGAGTGGAAAAGAAGGGAATGAGAAACAGGCTCGTAAATCAGCTTCAGGAGATTCCTTTTACAGCGAACACAGCAAATTAGTAAGAGACGGAATTCAGGATGCACTGGACGGAAAGACCGGAGAAACGTGGGCTGAAGTCGTGGAAATGGTTGGCACGGGTAAACTAAAGGCCGATAAAATCGACGTTGCCGGGTTCGTCGATAGGTTTGAAGAGGAGGTTTTTGAAGAACTGGAAAAACACGGGTTCGTTAAACGGAAAAACGGAAGGATCGTTTACACCGAGAAAACTGAGAGGTTGATAGCGAGAAAAGCACTCGAACATTCCTTAAAAGAGCTTAAAGGCAGGTCTGCTGGTGAATTTCCTTCAAAAAAACCCGGATTTTTAACTCCGTCGGGCAACCTGATGGAGTTCGACGAGTTCCTGCACTGTTTCGACATGATTGACATTCAGGAGAGCATGGTAAACGAGTTTTTGAGTTCTGGCAGGCTCGACAAACTGAATTTCGAAAAAGCCATTGCGAGAGAGTTCAATTCGAAAGACAGGGTTGTTTTTGTTTTGCTCCTCGACACGAGTGATTCAATGAGGGGCGAGAAACTCAGAGGTGCTGTCAGAGCCGCTCTCGCCCTGAAACTCGCAGCAGAAAAATACGACAGAAACCTGAGAATATACACCTTCAACCACGAAGTAAGGAAAATAAGAGGTGGCGACCTGCTCAACGTCGTGGCAAAAGGCAGAACGAACATAGCCTCGGCAATAATGAAAGCCGTTAAGATTGCTGGAAAGGAGGAGGCAACTCCCGTTGTGTTTCTCGTAACTGACGGAGAACCGACGAGTCCCGACAATCCTGTTGGCAGGGCGTTAAACGCTGCTAAGAAGCTCGGAGAGTGCAGAGACGCAAGGCTGAACCTGATAATGCTGAACAGAGATGCAAGGTACGAGGAGTTTTGCCTCGCTCTGGCGAGAAAGGTTAAAAAATCGACGTTTGTCAGACTAAATCCCGGAGATTTGAGTGTTTACTTTCTTAGAGAGTTTTTCAGAACTTAGTGGAAGTGTTCTTGACTTCAATTCAGGAATATCCTGAAAATTGAAATGCCGGGCTCGAAGAATCAGGATGAGTATGACGAGAATAGACCTCTCACAGGATTACGGAGTTAGCCTGTCAAAAAATCTGAGCAGGAGGGGTTTTGGAGTTGAGAGAGGTAATCGAATCCTGCTGCACCCGGTGGAAGTCGCATATCTGGCTACGGCTGGAAACAGAGTTTACCTGAACGGCAGAGAACTCAGCGTTTCGGAAGTACTCAGGTGGTGTTTTAAGAGGAGGGAGAACGTT
>JALVYA010000015.1 GCA_027038095.1 Archaeoglobaceae archaeon | reverse complement strand
GTCTGGCCGACTCTCTCGTAAGTCAAACTTTTTGCCGCTCTCAGCAGAGCAACGTGTCCGGGACTCCTGAACTCCCTGCCAAAGTCAAAGTCTTTTCCAAGCATAACTGAATCAACAGCCTCCCCAACTCTGCTTATGGTTAAAGCCCTGTCAACGTCAGTTATCCCGGTATAGGTGTTTCTGTGGTTGACCCAGAGAGAGAACGAAGACCGGGAGTCGTACTTTATGTCGAACGGCAGAAGTGACTTTATGGACTCTATTTTTTCGCTCGCCACTTCAAGAACGTCGTGCATGAAGGGCAGTCCAAGTCTGTCAGCAGCATACGGGTGAATTGCAACGCATATCAGACCGCCGCCGTCTCTTCTCATGAGAGCAACTGACTTCCAGTTAACGTTAATGGCCGGTATGGCTATGTCTGTTTCGCCCTCTCTGTCGTCGAAATCGTATATCAGCACGGGCTTTCCCTTTCTGAAGGCTTTTAGCGCTTCCTCAACCCTGCTCACACACTCCTCGTTCAGGAGACTCATTAAACCACCTCCCAGTTTTACTACCATTTGTGATGTTACAAACCGGATTATCCGCTCAAAACGACCTCAACCTCAATCAAATCCCCATCTTTCAATCCAAGCTCGTCCCTGAGCTTTACGGGTGAGATAACCTCTAAAACATCACCCGGATAGTGAGTTCTCTGCGGAATTACGAGAGCCGCTTTTAAACCTTCAACTTTACAGCTGAACGCTTTTACCTCTCCAAAAGTCCTGTTTTCCGCGGAAAAACCCTCTATTTTAATACCCGGTTCTCTGTCAAGCAGCTTTCTGAAGAACATCTGCTCTTTCGGTATTTTCAGGTTTAGCGTTCCGGGAAACGGGTCAAAACCGAGTTTGGCTATGAACTGCCTTCTGTAACCTTCCAGAGAAACGTAGTATGCACCTTCTCCAACGCCGCTCGTAACCTTCCCCTTTATAACCACGGTTTCTGGCAGCTCTTCAAATATTTTCTTGTAATCCAGATACTCCCTGTGCAGAACGTCTTTTCCCTTCTCCGTAATCACGACAAACTGTCCGTCTCTGGAAATAATTCTTTCAATTAATCCAGCCTCCTCGAGCTCTTTCAGCTTTCTCGCGGCGGTCTGAGTTGACTGGTTTATTTTCCCCGCAAGCTCCTTCGAGCTGATCCTCAGAACCTTTCTCGTCGCACCCATCAGGGCGAGCTGTTTGAGTGTTTCGAGCATCTTAAAAATGAGATGAATCTCAATATTAAAATGTTTTGGAACAATCGACGACTGGAGACACGACTGAAACTGTAAACTCCTCAGTGCCGCAGTTCCTCTCCCGGAACTCGAACGGGATAATTACCGGTTAAGCATGCGAGACACAGCTCTTTTTCGTCAGCTCCCACAGCCTTTAGCAGTCCGTTGAGGCTTAAGTAAGACAGGCTGTCAGCGTTTATTATTTCCTGTATTTCCTTCACACTCCTGCTGCTTGCTATTAACTCCTTCTTCGTTGACATGTCGATTCCCATGTAACAGGGGGATATTATCGGCGGACTTCCCACCCTGAAGTGCACTTTTTTGGCTCCGGCATCTCTGACCATGTCAACTATTTTCCTCGATGTCGTCCCCCTGACTATGCTGTCGTCCACGAGTATCACCCTTTTGTCTCTGACGTTCTCCCTGACGACGTTCATCTTGAGCCTGACAGACTGCTCTCTGAGCCACTGCTCTGGCATTATGAAAGTCCTGCCAACGTACCTGTTTTTTATCAGTGCTTCGAGATACGGTATCCCCGACTCCTCGGAAAACCCTATTGCAGATGTGGTTCCACTGTCCGGCACGGGCGAAACCATGTCAGCCTCGACTGCACTTTCTCTGGCGAGAACCCTGCCTATGCTGTGCCTCACCGTGTAAACACTTCTGCCATCCACTACAGAATCGGGTCTCGCAAAGTAAATGTACTCAAAAACGCAGAAAGCTTTTCTCCTGCATCTGTTTATTTTAACGAATTCAATTTCACCGTCCTGAATTATTACGGCTTCTCCCGGCCTGACGTCTCTTATCAGCTCTCCACCCGTGCTGTCTATCGCGCAGCTTTCACTCGCTATTACGTATCCGAAGTCAGCTTCTCCGACGCAGAGAGGCCTTATGCCGTGCGGGTCTCTGTAAGCTATCAGGGTGTTGTTGTAGAGAATTACGAGCGCGTAACTTCCTATGAGCTTTGAATCGAGGATTTTTAAAGCGTCCACAATGTCGTTTTCAAGTAAAATTGCTGAGAGGAGCTGCGCTATTATTTCCGTATCCGAATCTGTAAGAAAAGCTCTTCCTTCACTCTCTAAAGCATTCCTCAAATCCCAGTAGTTCACGAGGTTTCCGTTGTGCGCAACTGCTATGCTGCCAACCTTGGAGCGTACGAGCAAAGGCTGTGCGTTTTCGAGTTTCGACTCTCCCGTCGTTGAATACCTGACGTGTCCTATCGCTATGTTTCCGCTTCCAAGTTTTTTCAGCACTTTTGGCGTTAGAACTCGCGTTATCAAACCCATTCCTTTATACACTCTTATTTTTTCGCTATCACTTATGGCTATTCCTGCAGATTCCTGCCCTCTGTGCTGAAGCGCAAAAAGTGCACAGTATGCTATTTCAGTCGTTATTTCAGGTTTCCTGCTGTAGATGCCTACAATTCCGCACATGAAATCCCGTGCAAACCAGTTAAAATATTTTCAAACTTTTTAGCTCTCCATCACGACCTTCCGTAATTTAATCTTGAAAAATTCAATTTCTGTTCTTCTTCTTGTTAACCCACCTGTAACTTCTGAGCCTTTTACTCCTGCCAAAACCACACGCAGCGCAGTAGCCCTTTCTTCTGTGGAAGGCAACTCTACCGCACCTTCTGCACTTTATGTGAACTCTCTTTCTGCCCCTCTTACCCATTGCAGCCGTTCCATCGGACATTCAAATCACCTCAATTCAGGTCTGGGAAGGCGACACGAAAACAACCGTGTCACCTCTGATAACCACGCTTCCAAGCTTTCTGATTACCTCTCCGTTCTGAATCTCCTCAGCGTTCTGCAGAACGAGGTTCATGTGTATGTCGTACCCGTTCAGTATTCCTCTAAATTCCCTACCACCTTTAAGCCTTACAAGTACCGGGGTATTTAAAGCCCTATTCAGCACATCGAGTGGTCTGTTTGCCATGTTCGCCTCTCCTCCAGAAATGCTTTTTAATGCTTTAGTTGCTCTGCCTGCAATATTTAAAAATATCGGAGTGTCGGAATGAGAAAAGAGAAGATGAAGGTGCAGAGGTTAAGAAAAAAAGAAGTGAGGAACGTACTCGAAGAAATCAGGAAGTACGGGGCATCTGTTGAAAAGGGATCTATCGACAGGGTTGAAGCAGGTAGCCTGAACGTTCTGCTTTACAACGGCGAACCCGTTTTCATTGAGTACGAAGGGAGGATTTACTTCACGGTGTACGGCGTCATGAAGTTCAGGCCTGAAAAGTGGAAAGTCGTTGTTGACGAAGGGGCTATGCCGTACATTATGAACGGCGCTGACGTTATGAAACCGGGGATTTTACGGGCGGATGAAGGGATAAAAAAGGGGGATTTCGTTTACGTTACAGTTGAAGGAAAGGAAAGTCCGATTGCAGTTGGAATTGCTCTGTGCGATGGTAAGGAGATGACAGAAGGAGAGAAGTCGACGAGAAAGGGAAAGGCTGTAAAAAACATCCACCACCTTAAAGATAAAATCTGGAACATGTTCTTCGGGTAAGAGGTGGTTTAATGGCTCTGAACGATAAGGAAGGCTTCAGTTTTAGCGTATCGGGAAAGTTTGCCGCCGCAAAAAAAGCGTCTGAGCTCGTGAAGGACGGGATGGTGATAGGTATAGGAAGTGGAACGACCGTGGAGATATTCCTCAGAGAGCTGGGTAAGAGAATAAAATCCGAGGAACTTGAGGTATTTGGAGTTCCAAGCTCGTATCAATCGAAGATGCTGGCGATCGAGGAAGGAATATCTCTTCTGGACCTGCTGGAGTGTTCAGAGCTCGACCTTTGCATAGACGGAGCTGACGAGGTGGACTTAAAGCTAAACGCCGTTAAAGGTGGTGGAGGTGCCCTGACAAGAGAAAAAATAGTTGCCTACGCTTCGAAGGAAGTGGTGTTCGTTGTTGAGGAGAGGAAGGTCGTGGAAAAGCTGAAGTATCCCGTGCCGGTGGAGGTAATACCGTTCTCTCTCGGTTACGTGCTTAAGAGGCTGGAAGAAATAATGAAAGACCTCGGTTCTGAAAACACGCCAAGGGTAAGGCAGGGAACCGGGAAGCTCGGACCGGTGGTGACGGATAACGGAAACTTCATAGTTGACTGCAATTTCGGGGAGATAGAAGATACGGGAAAACTCGAGAATGAGCTGTGCATGATTCCGGGAGTCGTGGAGTGCGGACTCTTCACAGACGTTGCTGACAGGGTTATTGTGGGAAAGGATGGTGGAGAAACGTATGAACTGAAACGCATGAACTGACCGATAAGAATTGACTGAAAATTGGGGTTATTCACCTGTTTTCCTCAC
>JALVYA010000014.1 GCA_027038095.1 Archaeoglobaceae archaeon | reverse complement strand
AGGGTGATTTCACCTCTTTCGAGGTCTCAGCCTCATTTCGAGGCGAGAGACCTGCATCCAACCCAGTGGGGTAGAATCTGTCCTTCTGAAACCCCCGAAGGCCCGAACTGTGGTCTGGTCAAAAACCTTGCCCAGTATGCTGAGGTAAGCGTTGGAACGGATGAGGATGAAGTTGTTCAGACCGTATTCTCTCTCGGGGTAATTCCGATAAGAGGGGAGTAAAAACAGGTGAAAGGTGTGGGTTTATGAAAACGAGAGTTTACGTTAACGGAGCTTTGATTGGTTTCTGCGATGACGGTGAAAAACTCGCAAACGAAATAAGAGAGCTCAGGAGAGCTGGAAAAATATCGAATCAGGTTAACGTTGCTTATTATCCTGATTCAAACGAGGTAAGAATAAATACAGACGCCGGCAGGGCGAGGAGGCCTTTAATAGTCGTGAAAGATGGAAAGCCGCTGGTAACGGAGGAGGACATAGAAAAACTGAAGGCGGGTGAAATCTCTTTTGAGGATCTGGTCAGGAAAGGAGCCATAGAGTTCCTCGATGCAGAAGAGGAGGAAAACGCCTACATAGCCGTTTACGAGGATGAGCTGACGCCTGAACACACGCACCTTGAGCTCTGCCCATCTCTGATCGTTGGAATATGCACGGGAAGCATACCATATCCGGAGCACAACGCCTCTCCGAGAAACACCATGGGTGCGGCGATGATAAAGCAGAGTCTCGGTCTGCCGTATTCAAACCTCAGGTGGAGAACTGACACGAGAGGGCATCTGCTGCACTACCCCCAGATACCCATAGTAACGACTGATACCCAGCTCGAAATCAAGTTTGATGAAAGGCCAGCCGGACAGAACTTCGTGGTTGCCGTTATAAGCTACGAAGGGTACAACATAGAAGATGCCCTTATATTCAACAAGGGCAGCATAGAAAGAGGTCTCGGCAGGTCGCATTTCTTCAGAACCTACGAAACTGAGGAAATGCGATACCCCGGAGGTCAGGAAGACAGGTTCGAGATACCCGGAGCCGACATATCCGGTTTCAGGGGTGCTGAAGCTTACGCTCACTTAGATGAGGACGGCCTTGTCTATCCCGAAACCGAAGTTGGACCAGATGACGTTTTAATAGGTAAAACGTCTCCTCCAAGATTTCTGGAAGAGCCGGCACAGGGCATTTCTCCCCAGAAGAGGAGGGAGACTTCAGTAACCATGAGGTCAAACGAGAAGGGAATAGTGGATGCCGTATTCCTGATGCAGGCTGAAAGCGGTTCGAGGCTCGCCAAGGTGAGGGTTAGAGACCTGAGAATTCCGGAGCTCGGAGACAAGTTTGCCTCCAGACACGGTCAGAAAGGTGTAATCGGGCTGATAGTTCCCGAAGAGGACATGCCCTTCACGGAATCGGGAATTATTCCGGACATGATAATCAATCCGCACGCCATACCTTCGAGAATGACCGTGGGGCACGTGCTGGAGATGATCGGTGGCAAGGTTGGCAGTCTGGAGGGCAGAAGAATAGATGCGACCATATTTTACGGTGAAAAGGAAAAAGACCTGAGAGCAGTTCTCAAGAAGTACGGATTCAACCACACCGGCAAGGAAGTCATGTACGACGGAATAACGGGCAGGAAGTTCATGGTCGACATATTTGTTGGCGTGATATACTACCAGAAGCTGTACCACATGGTTTCGAGCAAGCTTCACGCGAGGAGCAGGGGTCCGGTTCAGGTTTTGACGAGGCAGCCAACCGAAGGAAGAGCGAGAAAAGGAGGTCTGAGGTTTGGAGAAATGGAAAGAGACGTGCTGATAGGTCACGGTGCAGCGATGCTTCTCAAGGACAGGTTGCTTGAGGAATCGGACAAGGTCGAGGTTTACGTCTGCGGAAACTGCGGGCACATTGCGACCTACGACTACAGAAGGGACATCGCTTACTGCAAGGTCTGCGACAACGACAGCAACATACACAAGGTGGAGATGAGCTACGCATTCAAGCTCCTCCTCGACGAACTCAAATCGATGATGATAGCTCCAAGACTTCTGCTCGGGGATAAGGCGTGAGATGGAGTGAAAGGCTCAAATTTAACGCTGGATGCGAATAAAAGTATGAAGTTTTAAAGACAATGTATGATTAAATGTAAGTAAAAAGTTAATGAATAAATAATATAAGGTGGAAGTATGATTCCGAAAAGAATTGCGGGTATCAGGTTTGAGGTTCTCAGTCCTCAGGAAATAAGGAGGATGAGCGTTGCGAAAATAATAACTCCGGAAACTTACGATGACGACGGATATCCCATAGAAGCGGGGCTGATGGATCCGAGACTTGGAGTAATTGATCCGGGATTGAGGTGTAAAACGTGTGGCGGAAAAGCCGGTGAGTGTCCCGGGCATTTCGGGCACATAGAGCTTGCAGCCCCCGTAATTCACGTTGGATACGCAAAGCTCATAGCAAAGCTCCTGAACGCCACGTGTAAGGAGTGCGGCAGAATTCTGCTAAAAGACGACAGGAGAGACCACTACATAAACATAATAGAGCAGAAGAAAAGACTCGGACAGGATTACGAGGACGTAATCAAAGAAGTGTTCAGGATAACAAAGGGCGTAAAGGTGTGCCCCCACTGCGGAACGGAGCAGACCGAAATCAAGTTTGAAAAACCAACCTTCTTCTACGAAGGAGAGCACAAGCTGACGCCAAAAGACGTCAGAGAAAGGCTTGAAAAAATACCGGACGAGGATTTACCGGCTTTTGGAATGAATCCCAAAGCCGTAAGACCTGAATGGATGGTTTTGACAGTTTTGCCCGTACCTCCAGTTACCGTCAGGCCGTCCATAATTCTGGAAACGGGACAGAGAAGTGAGGACGACTTAACGCACAAGCTCGTGGACATAATCAGGATAAACCAGAGGTTCATGGACAACAAGGAAGGTGGAGCGCCACAGCTCATACTCGAAGACCTGTGGGAGCTGTTACAGTATCACGTTACGACCTATCTGGACAACGAGGTTAGCGGAATACCTCCAGCGAGGCACAGAAGTGGCAGACCCCTCAAAACACTTGCTCAGCGTTTAAAGGGAAAGGAAGGCAGGTTCAGAGGATCGCTCAGCGGTAAGAGAGTTAACTTCTCTGCGAGAACTGCCATAAGCCCCGATCCGAACATAAGCATAAACGAAGTTGGAGTTCCAAAGATAGTTGCAGAAGAGCTGACAGTTCCCTTCCACGTTACGGATAAAAACATAGAGGAGGCGAGAGAACTCATTCTGAGGACAGAACATCCAAAGGCAAACTACGTTATAAGACCGGACGGGAGAAGAATAAGAGTTCTCGATACGAACAGAGAAGAGCTGGCAGAGAAGCTCGAACCGGGAATGATCATAGAGAGGCAGTTAATGGATGGAGATGTTGTGCTCTTCAACAGGCAGCCTTCTCTGCACAGAATGAGCATAATGGCTCACTACGTCAGGGTTTTACCCTACAAAACATTCAGACTCAATCCAGCAGTATGTCCACCCTACAACGCTGACTTCGATGGTGACGAAATGAACCTGCACGTTCCTCAGAGCCTGGAGGCTCAGGCAGAGGCGAAGATACTGATGTCCGTTCAGGAGCACATACTCAGTCCGAGGTTTGGCGGGCCAATAATTGGAGGAATTCACGACCACATTTCAGGACTGTATCTGCTGACGAGGGGAGAAAAGCTGTTTACGAGAAAAGAAGTCATGTCGATAATTAAACCGATAGAAGTAAAAGAGTTACCGGAGCCAAAATACGTGAAAGACGGAGTAGAGTACTGGACGGGCAAGCAGATTTTCAGCATGATTCTGCCGGACATAACCATAGAATTCAAGGCGGAAATATGTCAGGGATGCGAGGAGTGCAAGAAAGAAAAATGCGAGTACGATGCCTACGTCATCATAAGGAACGGAGAGCTCGTGAGCGGAACGGTGGATGAAAAAGCAGTTGGAGCCTTCAAGGGTATAATTATAGACGAGATAATGAGAAAGTATGGAAGTGAGAGAACGAGAAAGTTCATAGACGACATGACACATCTCGCAATAAGGGCAATAATGTACACGGGATTCTCCTTTGGAATAAGCGATGAAGACATACCCGAGGAGGCGATAAAGCAGATTCACGAAGTGATCGCAGAGGCTGAAAAGAAGGTGGAGGAGCTCATAAAAGCTTACAAAGAAGGCAATCTGGAGCCCATGCCGGGTAGAAGCATTGAAGAGACGCTCGAAATGAAAATAATGCAGGTGCTCGGTAAGGCGAGAGATCAGGCTGGAAAAATAGCGAGCAGGTTTCTGGGAATGGACAACTCCGCAGTAATCATGGCTGTGAGCGGTGCGAGAGGTTCGATGCTGAACCTTACCCAGATGGCTGCCTGTATCGGTCAGCAGTCGGTTAGAGGTGAGAGGATAAAGAGAGGTTACACGTACACGAACAGAACGCTGCCCCACTTCAAACCCGGAGATCTGGGAGCCAAGGCGAGGGGATTCGTTAAGAGCAGTTACAAGGAAGGCCTTTCACCGGTTGAGTACTTCTTCCACGCCATGGGTGGTAGGGAAGGTCTCGTTGACACTGCCGTCAGAACGTCTCAGTCCGGTTACCTGCAGAGAAGGCTGATAAACGCCCTGCAGGACCTGAAAGTCGA
>JALVYA010000013.1 GCA_027038095.1 Archaeoglobaceae archaeon | reverse complement strand
GTGTTACCAACGAAACCCTTGAACCCCATCAGTGGCATGGCGACGAAGAAGAGCCATCCTCTCACGCTCTTAAGCTGATACGGGAGAGACCTCAGCTCTTTGAGCAAAACGCTGCTGTATCCGAGCTCCAGGCCTGAAATGTACTCGTAAACCTCGACTCCAAGAAAACCCGAGCTTGAGTAGGGAGACTTTGTTAATTTTACGTGAAAAACCTCTTTTTTGCCCTTGTAGTAAACGTGAAGAGTTATGACTTCTCCCGGTTTCGTCCTGGACATGACTTCTTCGAAAGACTGGAGAGTCGGCGTGTACGTGTCGTTTACCATGTATATTATCATGTCCTTCTTTAACCCGGCTTTTTCAGCCGGGTAGCCCCTGTAAAGTCCAGCTATCCTGACACCCGTTATGTCTGGTAATGTGTAGCTGCCAGTATCTGTTACTATTTTTATTTTGCCGTGGCTGAGCCTTAGCGCTCTGTTAACGTCAGACGGCGTTGAAACGGGCACGCCGTTTATGCTGTACACTATTTCTCCCTGATGTATTCTGGGATTGCTGGAGTAAGCGACGAAAACTACCGGGCTCAGGAAGTTCAGGAGGAGTAAAAAAAGCACGAAAGCTATCGCCGCAACTGAAAAATTGCTGATGACTCCAGCAGAGAATATCCTTATTTTCTGCAGTCTGTTTGCCTTTTTGTTGAGCTCCGCTTCATCGGGTTCAGCAAAGCCACCGACTGGAAGGAGGAGGAGAAGTAAACCGAGAGCTCTCACTCTGATGTCCTCAACTCTGCAGAGTATTGCGTGACTGAATTCGTGAACGACGAGGGTGACTATTAACGCGATTAACAGGTAGAGGGGAGGAAACAGCGTATTAACCCACGGTATCAGCAGCACGTTTCTCGGAGATGTAACTGCGGAAGGAGGTGGAGGAGATTTCAGCATTACCACGTCCATGAGGATTATCAGGGCGAACATGAAGGCCATGCCAGCAAACACCGCAGGTATGCCCACCGTGGCGAGAAATCTCCACAGTTTTTTCGGTCTGGAAATTTTCTCCAGCAAATTGAGTCCTTTTTTCGTTCTGACAATAAGCAGTGGACCGTAGGACGAGATGCCGTGTTTTTCCAGAAAACCCCTGCTCTTCAAGTACTCCACGGCAAGCCAGTAAACGACGAATACTATTACCGCTAACCCCTCTGGCGTCAGAGATAGCTCTGGATGCATTGGTGTAATTTGAATGCGAAGTTAATTAACTTTGCCTACGGTTTGCCTGCGGAGTCATTCAGAACTCATTTAAAGCGACCGGACTGTGGAGGAGCATGGGTAAATGCGTCTTCGTATACATAACGTGCTCGGGTCTTGAGGAAGCGAGGCGGATAGGAAGAACTCTTGTGGAGGAAAGGCTTGCTGCGTGCGTCAACATATTTCCCGTGAACTCCATATACCTCTGGGAAGGTGAGGTAAAAGGTGCCCTGGAGTTTGCGGTAGTGGTTAAAACGCTCAAAGAAAAATTCAGAGACGTGGAAAAGAAGGTAAGGGAAATGCACAGCTACGACAATCCTTGCATCGTATCGTTTGAAGCAGGAGATGTATCCGAGAAATTCCTCGGGTGGATAGAAAGCGTCGTCTCCTGAACTCGAAACGATGCGAAACGTATTTGCGGGCGTGTGAATTTGAACAGGTTGAACGAGGAAATGAGACCAAAAACGGCCACTTTCGGATGCAGGAAGTTCGTGGAGTACACTGAACACCACTGGAAGCTTTTGAAGGAGAAAAGAAGGATAGCTGAAAAACTCATGGCTGACATAGCTTCTGTGAACCTGCCGTGTATCGTTTACGGCAGTGTGGCGAGAGGAGACGTAAATGAGAAAAGCGACATCGACATATTCATACCGTGTCCTGTACCTTCTTATCGAATAGAGCTTGCAGTTGACTGGACGGACAGAAGGATAGTTCAGGCAACGCCAAATTACGCAATAAAAGGCGAGTACATAGTGGGTGATGGAATTACCGTCAGCTTTCCTCTGGTAAAGATGAAGGACAGGGAACTCGACTTCTACAGGTTTGGTGGATGCCTGACGCTCGATCAGCTGAGGAGAGGGGAGAGGGTTGCCGGAGTTGACAAGAGGCTGGTCCTCATAATTCCAAAAGAGAGAGGACACGAAGAAATCCCTGTAAACGAGATGCAGCCGAGTGAAGTGGCAAAAACACTGGGAGTCTGCATCGACGTTGTCGTGGAAAGGATGAGAGTTCTGGAGAGGAGGAGAGAAATAGGAAGAACGGGGGTTTTCCTTCAGTACAGGGTTCCTCCAGACGAGAGCTTTGAATCCGCACTTCTCAAAATATCGAAGAGAAATCCGGCAGTGAGAAAACTCATAGATAGCAGGATGTAAATGTAAGTAAATTAATTTATACCTTTACATCATTGATGCGAGCATGTCTGAAGCTGAGGAAGAAGGAAAGCGAAAGGTGAAAGTTCTCGACACGACTCTCAGGGATGGCGAGCAGACGCCCGGTCTGAGCCTCAGCATAGAGCAGAAGAAGATAATTGCTGAGGCGCTTGACAGGCTTGGAGTGAGCGTAATAGAGGCCGGAACGGCTATAGCCTCCAGAGGCGAGTTTGAAGCAATTAAGGAGATTTCGTCTTTGGGCTTAAATGCCGAAATCTGCAGTTTCTGCAGGATTAAAGAAGTTGATATCGACGCTGCCGCAGATGCGGGAGCCGATTCAATCTTCATGGTCGCCCCTTCATCACCCATTCACATTTCAACCAAGTTTCCGGGTAAGAATGAGGAAGACGTAATAGAAATGTCCGTTAGTGCGATAGAGTATGCGAAGGATAGAGGATTAACTGTGGAATTTGGCGGTGAAGACGCTTCGAGAGCTGACCTCGACTTCATAAAAAGGCTTTACAGAGCAGCCCTTGACGCAGGGGCTGACAGGCTGGCTTACACGGATACGGTTGGCGTCATGGTTCCCGAGAAATGCGAGAGCGTTATGAAAGAGCTGAGAAATGAGTTCAAAAACGTTGATCTGGCAATACACTGTCACGACGACTTTGGACTGGCTGTTGCAAACACGGTTTTTGCTGTTAGAGGAGGAGCAAATGAAGTTCACGTAACGGTTAACGGTCTTGGAGAGAGAGCCGGAAATGCCGCACTCGAAGAAGTCGTGACTACTCTGGAAATACTGTACGGTATCGATACCGGAATAGAACTGAAAAGGATATACAGAACGGCAAAGCTGGTTGAAAAGGTAACGGGTATAGCTATACCGCCGAACAAGGCGGTTGTGGGTGAAAACGCCTTTACCCACGAAAGCGGCATTCACACGTCTGCAATACTCAAAAACGCCTCCGCCTACGAGCCGATAACGCCAGAGATGGTTGGAAGAGAGAGGCACCTCGTTCTGGGAAAGCACGCTGGGAGGGCGAGCGTTGAAGCTGTGATGAAGGAACTGGGTTACAAGGCTACGAAGGAGCAGATGAACGAAATATTGAAGAGAATAAAGGAAATAGGAGACAAGGGTAAGACCGTTACGGATGCAGACGTGAGAACGATAATAGAGACTGTACTTCAGATTAAGAGGGAAAAGAAAGTCGTGCTGGAAGACCTGTCAATAGTCAGCGGTATGAACGTCATGCCAACTGCGAGTGTTAAACTTAAGATAAACGGCAGAGAGGTAATAGAGGCAGCCGTTGGAACGGGACCGGTTGATGCTGCAATAAACGCCATAAAGAAGGGAGTCAAAGAGTTTGGAGACATAGAACTCGTCAGCTATAGAGTTGATGCAATAACGGGTGGAACCGATGCACTCGTGGATGTAATAGTTCAGCTCAGGAGAGGCAACAAGGTGGTTACTGCGAGAGGAGCAAGAACGGACATAATCATGGCTTCGGTTGAAGCAATGATGGAGGGACTGAACATGCTCGTTTAGTTACTGATTTTAATTTGCCATTTATCAAATATCAAACTATTTTCGTCTTCGTTTAATGACCAAAAATGTTTAATGACCAAAGATCATGTTCCCATCTTTCAGAATGAGTTCTGCTGGTCTCTGGAAATCGTTCAAATCGGTTCAGAAAAATTTATTTTATAGAACCTGAAATTTCGTAACGGCCAAAATGACAAGACGTCTGAGAAGAAGTGAAACAAACAAGGTGTTCTTTGGCGTTTGTGGCGGTTTGGCAGAGTATTTCGATGTCGACCCGGTTGTCGTGAGAATCCTCTTTCTCATCCTGTTCGTTATTGATCCGAGATTCATAATTGTTTATTTCGTTTTGGCATTAATAATGCCAAAAGGGACTGAGGAAAAGGCAGCGATCAACGACGAAAAGAGCAGGAGAGTCTTAGGTTACGGTCTCATAGCCATAGGCCTCTTAATACTCTTCCATGAGTTTTTCGCCCTTTTGAACACGAGTCTGCTGCTGGGCGTTATACTTGTGGTAATCGGGGTACTCGTAATTCTGGGGGGCAGGAGTGGAGAACACAGGATATAACAATGTTCTCTGGAGTCGTTCTGCTCTCAGTAATTGCGTCAGCATAACTCAGTAATCACCGTAAAAGTTACTGGACCGTTACAAAACAACCTATTCTATCAGATTTATAAGACATTAAACAAAATTAATTTACGATGAGACGTATTAATCTGGATAAGTTCTTAGCCGAAAACCCTCCAAGTTACGGTGTTGAAAAGGATGAGCCTGAAAG
>JALVYA010000012.1 GCA_027038095.1 Archaeoglobaceae archaeon | reverse complement strand
TTCCTCTTTCTGACCTCCATTATGAAGTCCTCAAGCATGTTGGCCGGTACGGGCTCGAAACCGGCATGTTCAACGCTCCACATAGCTTTTCCGGCAGTAGCAGACCTGATGTCTCCAGCAAACCCGAACATCTCCTTTACCGGAGCTTTGGCCACGACTGTAACAAGGTCTCCTTCAGAATTCATCTCGAGTATCTGGCCTCTCCTGCCCTGTATCTCCCTCGTAACGTTTCCAAGCATATCCTGCGGGACTGTTACGAACAGCTTCTGGTACGGCTCGAGAAGCGTCGGGTTTGCCTGAAGAATTGCGGCGAATATTGCTGATCTCACAGCCGGTATGACCTGAGCAGGCCCTCTGTGAACAGCATCCTCGTGAAGTTTGCAGTCAACGAGCTTTACCTTTACACCGTAAACGGGTTCTCTCGCAAGTGGCCCAGCTCTCATCGCCTCTCTGAATCCTTCGAGAATAAGCTCCATTGTTTCGTGCAGGTACTGAATACCCTTTGTAACGTCGCAGAATACGTTACCCTCGTAGTACTCCTGAATGCCTGCAGCTTCCTCCTTGCTCAGCCCTGCCTCCTCGAGCAGCCTCCTTCTCTCCTTTTTATCCATTTTCATGTCAACTTCGCCTTCTTTGAACAGCCTGATGACTTCCTCCGGACACGGCTCAACGACTATGTAGAACCTGTTGTGCTTGTTTGGCGACTTGCCCTCGACGACAGGAGATGTGGAGGTAACGGTCTCCCTGAACACGACTATTGGTGGAGAAGTTATGACATCGAGTCCTCTTTCCCTTCTTATCTTTTCTACGACCACTTCCAAATGTAACTCTCCCATTCCGCTTATCAGGTGCTCTCCCGTCTCCTCGTTCAGCGTAATCTGAAGGGTTGGGTCTTCCTTGGCAATCTGTCTGAGAACCTCAATCAGCTTCGGCAAATCTCTCGGGTTTTTCGCTTCTATGGCCATGGTAACAACGGGCTCGCTTATGTGCTTTATAGCCTCAAACGGCTCAAAGTTCTCTATTGTGGAGCACGTAGAACCGGCTATAGCATCTCTCAAACCAACAACTGCGACTATGTTTCCGGCCGGAATCTCGGGAACCTCCACCCTTTTTGGACCCATGAAGAGGCCAACTGTCTGCACCCTGTTTCTGGCTTTTCTGTCCACTATGTAAAGTTCCATACCCGGTTTCAGCGTTCCGCTGAACAGCCTGCCAACAGCGACCTCGCCTGCGTGGGGATCAGCAATTATTTTCGTTATCATGAGAGCCACTGGTCCTTTGGGATCGCACCTGACCATGGCCTGACCTACTGGACTGTTCAGGTCACCCTTCCATATCGTGGCTATTCTCTTTTTCTGGGCTTCTATGGGCGACGGCAGGTGTCTGACGACCATGTCCAGAACAACTTCGTGCAGGGGAGATTTCTTTGAAAGCTCCTTCGTGTTATCGCTCTTTATGTACTCGTAAACCTGTTTGAAACCTATACCCGTATTCTTCATTGAAGGAACGCTAACCGCCCACTTGTAGAGTGCTGAACCGAAAGCAACCTTACCCTCAGTAACCTCGAGCTTCCACTCGTCGTACTTCTCCGGTCTCATCGCCTTTATGAGCTTGTTCACCTCACTGATTACTTTCATCAGCTTCTCCTGCATCTGGTCTGGAGTCAATTCGAGCTCCCTTATCAGTCTGTCAACCTTGTTTACGAAAAGTACCGGTTTAACGTTCTCCCTTAAAGCCTGTCTGAGAACAGTTTCGGTCTGGGGCATCACACCTTCAACGGCATCAACCACCACGATTACTCCGTCAACTGCTCTCATAGCTCTCGTTACGTCTCCTCCGAAGTCAACGTGACCGGGAGTGTCTATCAGGTTAATCAGGTACTCCTCGCCTTTATACTCGTGAACCATGGATACGTTTGCGGCGTTAATCGTAATTCCTCTCTCCTTCTCCTGTTCGTCGAAGTCGAGGTATAGCTGTTTTCCTGCAAGTTCCTCGCTTATCATTCCTGCTCCAGCGAGCAGATTATCGCTCAGGGTCGTTTTTCCGTGATCTATGTGTGCAACTATGCCCATGTTTCTGATCTTTTCGGGTTTCCACATTAACTCTTTAATTTTGTCTATAAGCTTCTTTGCTCTACTCATAGTATCACCTTATAAATAATATTTAATGACAAAAAAGGTTATCTGGCTGACTTTGCAACCCTTTCAACTTCCTCTTTCTTCGCCACTGCGTAACTCCTGCTCTCGTTGTTCGCAGCAGCGATTATCTCATCAGCCAAACAGGACGCTATACTCTTTTTCGACTTGAAAGCGGCTCTTCTCGCACCCTCAGCTATGTTTCTCAGAGCTATGTCAAGCCTTCTCAGGCTCGAGGTGTCGACAGACTTTGGAACGGCAATGCCTCCGTACTTCAGCCTGACGATTTCTTCTCTCGGTCCTGCGTTTGCGAGAGCGTCCACGAGAACCTGAATCGGGTTCTTCTTCGTTCTCTTCTCGATTATCTCAAAAGCCTCCCTGACTATGTTGTACGCCAGAATTTTCTTGCCGGTGTTGTGCCCCTTTCTCATCACCTTGTTTATTAACCTCTCAACGATGAACACCTTCTGCTTGGCAAAAGGAGTGTTTGCGTGCCTTCCGTGAGTGTGGGGAACGTATCTCGGCTCAAGGCAGATGTAGTTCTTCAGGGCAAGATCCTTCACTTCTACCTCACTCACATCGTACTTGCCGAAAACGAGCAGCTCTTCTTTCGTGAATCCGTATTTCACATCCTCGTCCATACTATCACCGGCGTTACCTCAGAGGCTTCTCCTTTCTACCCTTCCAGAGCTCTTTGAGGGAGGTGTTGTTCACCTTGACAACTTTATACCTGACACCGGGTATGTCTCCCATTGACCTGCCCATTCTGCCACCTATCTTCTCCACGATTACCTCGTCGTGCTCGTCTATGTAGTTTATAGCCCCGTCTCCGGGTGTGAAGGCCGTTATCTGTCTGCCATTTTTTATCAGCTGAACTCTAACTGCTTTTCTGATTCCGGAGTTTGGCTGCCTCGCCTCAATTCCAATTTTTTCCAGCACTATCCCTCTCGCCATCGGCGCTCCTTCGAGCGGGTCAGCTTTTACGTTTAGCTGCAGTATTCTTCTAACATACCTTTTATCGCTCCACCTGAACTTTTTCCTGTTCTCAATCAGCTTTCTTGCCGCAAACAATCCTTTACCCATTACACTCACCTCTACTTTACGATGATGTCGTCTATATCGTGATGTCTTCTTGCCAGTTCCTTGGCTTTATTAATATTTTTCCCACCCTTACCTATTGCCAATCCCTTGTACTGGGGATCGACGCTGACCTGAGCTATTTTTTTGTCGTTTTTCTCGATTATCCTGACCTTAACCTTTATCGGTTTGAAAATATTGACGATGAACTCCTCGGGATTTTCGGAGTGTTCAATCACTTCTATCTTTTTTCCTATCAATTCCTTGGCTCTCTCAATGTTTATGCCGCCCTTACCTATGGCGGCACCCATATCTCCTTTTCTGACAACAAAAATGATTCTATCCTCCTGAATCATGCAATCCTTGACACTTGCACCGGTTATACTCTCAAAAAGAGTGAGATACCTTATGCTCTCAGAAGAAAGCTTGATTCCCATGCTACCTCCCCTTTGATTTTTTAAAAAGATGGTGAATTAATGCGTGCATAAAAATCATAAAGTGTTATACCGTTACGTTCAAAATTTCGGACTCTCCCGCATCGGCTATTGCCAGAACTGCAACACTGAACGGTTTTCCACAGACCGCACCGAGTTCCATGTTTGTCCCCTTGAACTCCACGACAGGTACGCTGTACTTCTCAACTTCCATTCTTACTTCATCGGGACAGTTGGACGCGATTACCACGAGTTTTGCCTCTCCGTTCTTCAGTGCTTTAATCGTGCGCTTGCTGCCGAGGAAGACTTTTCCCGTTTTCATCGCTTTTCTCAGAGCTTTCTCAACATCTACTGTCATTTTACCACCCTTGAATGCTTTTTACACACTACAAACTCCGACCAACTTTTAAAGCTTACCCATCTTCAACACGAGTTCCACATCTCCCGTGCCAAGCTTTATTGGCTGCCCGACTATAATGTTTTCCGTTATACCCTTCAGCCTGTCAACGTCTCCCCTCACGGCTGCGTCGAGCAGGTTGTTTACTGTCATTTCAAATGCGGCTCTCGCGAGAATGCTCTGCTTCTCTCCGGCAACTCCGTGCCTTCCTATCTGCCTGAGCTCACCATCAGCAGTCATCACATCGGCAACGAGCATTATGTGCCTGACGTTTACTTCAAGACCCTGCTCTTCAAGCGTGTTTATTGCCTCCTGAATTATCGCATTTCTCGCCGCTTCAATTCCCAGAACCTCGTATATCTCGTATATGTTGTTTGTAATCGTTCTGCTTGCGTCAACTCCCTTAACCTTCATAACTTTTTTCAGGTTTGAGCCTTCTGTATAGAGAACGTACTCTCCCTCCTCCTTTCTTATAATCACCCTTCTGATCTCCTTTATTCCCGCCAGAACGAGCTTCTTCAGCTTGTCGAGAGTGTCCATTAAAACCTTGTAAGACGGTTCGGTTACCTGTATGACTATTTTTCCGTCGCTCTCTTCCACCTCAACGTTTTTCAGACCTTTCTCTATCTTCTTTTTCACGTCTTCCACTGTGAGACCTTTCCTTTCCATCGCCTTCTCGTCAGGAGATACGAGTATTCTCATCCTCCTTATGTCAGTCGCTATATCGGCTATGTCCAGCACGTAAGTCGCTTCGATTCTGTTCGCGACCTCTCTCGCTTTAGACCTGTCCCGTGCGTATTCCTCGGTTAGCCTGATGGTCATCATCGGAGTGGATGGATTTTTTCTGACGTCGAGAATTTCTATCAGCCTCGGAAGACCGAGAGTAAC
>JALVYA010000011.1 GCA_027038095.1 Archaeoglobaceae archaeon | reverse complement strand
CGAGATCTGTCATTTCCTCGTAAAAGTTCCAGGGAAATATTACCCACACGTCATCGACCACGTAATCTCCAAAGTAGTGAGGGGTGTAGTTTGATGATTGCATGAGCATCAGAACTGCAGTCCTTACTTCATCAACTCCCTCACAGAGTTCTTCTGCAAGTTCAAGACTTTTCCCCGTTTTTGCCACGTCGTCGACTATCAGTACCTTACCCCTTGCGTGAGCGAAGTCCTCTTTCACGACTTCTGGCAGTAACTTCGTGGTTGCGGAGTAGTGCTTGGCTCTAACGCTCACGAGGTTCTTAACGCCCAGCATGTCGCATATTATGTTTCCTGCAAACCATCCGCCTCTCGCAAGGGCGACTATGCAGTCCGGATTGTAATTATCCTCCATTATCTGGTCTGCAAGCTTTCTGCACAGACCATCCATATACTCCCAGTTCGTCACGGTGAACCGCATACTGCGCGTAAGCGACCGGGTTTTTCAGGTTTTTCGTTTGAAAACAGATAAATATTATAGTATTACAGCAATAATGAAATTCTGTTTATGAAATTTTGTTTAAAAACCGAAACATCAATCCCTGGGTCTCCTGACGACCCTGTATATCTCGTCCTTGAGCTTCTTTCCGGTTTTCTTCTCCCACTCTTCAACCGGAATGCTGAACTCAGCCTGTATCCTGTCTCTGTAAATTTCGGGCAGAACGTTGAATGCACAGAAAGGTATTATTCTGCCGTCAGGAGTTCCGTAGTGTATAACGCACCTCTTCACTCTCTCTATGTCGTAGTTGTAAAGATCCTGAAAGTGCATCATACCTATGAAGAGTGTTCTCACGTGGAACTCGCTGAGTGCAGTGTAATCGTGTCTCACGAGAACGTCGAACAGTATCCTGCTTATATCAAATCCTTTCGGAGCCTTTGAGGTGTCAACGAACTTCCTGACGTCGAGTATGCCCTTAAGCATTTTAAGCGTTTTAACCCTGCTGTGAGCCAGCTCTTCAGCCTTTTCGTCGAGGTATTCGAAAAATCCCTCGACATCAATAAAACGGGTTATCGGCACCATTTTGCCGTCTATGTCGAAAACGTAGGTTGCCATACCGCACGCAAAGTGGCACGTGAATTCGTACTGGGGTTCTCCCGTTATGGCTTCGACGACGTGAGTTATTGGCGTTACGCTCGGTACGGGGTAGAAATCCCATCTGGATATCTCTCCGTCCGTCTGCTCCTCTATCTTCTTTATAACATCCGGAATCGTAATTCTGTACTTCTTTCTCTCCTTTCTCGGCATGCTGCCAACAAGACTGACGGGCTGGAAGTTCACACCCCTCACGACATCCATGTTTCTGTGGGCGTACCTGATGATGTCTCCAATCTGGTGGTCGTTTACAGTCCTTATTATCGTCGGAACGAACACGATGCCCAGTTCAGCCTTTCTGCAGTTATCCAGTATTGCCGGTACCTCTTTTATGTTCTTCGGATTCGTTTTTTCGTCAACGCCGTCAAAGGAGAGGTAAACCGTATTTACTCCAGCCTCCTTAACCCTTACAGCGAGGTCGGGGTCGTTTGCGAGCTTAATACCGTTTGTGTTGAGCTGTATGTGGTCTATTCCCTCCGCCCTTATTGCCTTTATTATATCTATCAAATCCTCTCTTAAAGTTGGCTCCCCTCCCGTGAGCTGAATTGCGTTACAACCAACCGGCTTCATGTCCCTCGCAATCCTGACGATGTTCACTATCTGGTCAATCGTCGGTTCGTACACGTATCCGGCTCTTCTGGCATAGAAAAAGCAGTACCAGCACGCGAGATCGCACCTGTTTGTCAGAACTATGTTCAGTAAAGCTGTGTGGCTTTTGTGAAGGGGACACAGACCACACGAAAAGGGACACCCGTTTTTACCATCTGTATTGGGCGTTTCTATGCCCTTACCATCGTGAGCAAAACGGGAGGCTTTTTTGAACATCTCAGCATCGCCCCAGTAAACGTCAACAAACTCTCCGTGTTCGGGGCACGTTTTACGTATCATTACCTTACCGTCTTCCTCGTACACGGTAGCGTTTATCACCTTGAGGCATTCGGGGCATAACGTAATGGTTTTATATGGTAGCTTAATTTCTCTCGCAATCTTGCTCTTACGTTTTGCATGCTTTAATATACTCACACTTACACCTCCAGACCAACAAATGATTTTAACTGATAGCGTCTATTTTCTTCCAGCAGGCAACATATTGTGGCGGTGGATATATCAAGCTTTCTAAACCCTCTCAGCGAAGGTATTTCACGCTCGCAAGAAACGAACGCAGCTCGCCGAAAACTCCCTGAATAATGTACTCCGCAGCTATGGCTGCCAGAAATATTGCCATTACTCTCGCAAATATGTCCGCACCGCTCCTCCCGAGAACCTTCGTTATCTCCTCGCTGAACACGTGCGTGAGCCTTACGATGATGTATATCAGAACTATACTTCCTATGAGCATGCCCATTTTTAAAACATCCCTCGCCTCGGAAGCGAGTACTATTGCTGCCGTTATCGCTCCCGGTCCGGAGTAAATTGGAAGGGCTATTGGAAAAACAGCTAAACTGTCCACATCCTTGTGCTGCATGCCCTTTTTAAAGTACTTTTCACTCGAAGGACTTCCCTTGAGCATGTCTATAGCCACCATGAACAGCAGAATCCCACCGGCAATTCTCAGGCTGTTTACGGATATGCCAAAAAACTTCAGAATTGCGCCACCGGTGAGCACTACGATTATCAGCAGTGCAGCCGCTATAACAGTCGCTCTTTTTGATACTCTCTCCCTCAGCTCCTCGCTCAGATCTTCTGTGAGTGCTATGAAGAATGGTATGTTTCCTATGGGATCAATTATCGCAAACAGCGTTGCAAAGCACGTGAAGAAGTAACTCACGTCAGTTACACTGATGCCGGACACCTCCACAATTCATTCAAGCCCTAAGGCTTTTGCCGTGTTCTCGAGCAGTTTCATGGCACACCTCTGGCTGGGGAAGCTGAAAAGCCCGCAATCCGGCCCTGTATACGCTAACAGCTCTCCAAACTTTTCTTCAGCTTTTTCAAACCTCTCTCTTATAACGTTTACGCTCTCTATTTCATCTATTGCCTTTAAAGCCAGATTTTCGTCTTTCCATGCGTTAACACCATATCTCTGATTGAACTCCCCGAGTATGGAATCTATATCCGTTCTCGCTATGCCTATCCTCAGCCTTTTACCTGCAGATTCGACTTCCTCTCTGTCTATGATGTCGAGCACTCTCGCATCCCTAGCCGCTTCAACGCCGAAAACGTCTATGTTTTCCACGTTCAGCATTGACCTGTAGTACAGCGGGGAGTGAAGGTGAATCTGCACATCAACGTCGATTTTGAAGGGTTCGTAGGCGAGCTGCATCTGCTCTTCGGTTGGCTGCAGCTCCGGATTCAGGCCGAGGCTCGGCTCGTCAAGGCTAACGGAGCACACGTCATCGAGCATTTCCACAGCGTTTCTGATGAATCTCTCAACGCTTTTTGACAGGTTCTCGAGAATGTCGTCGTATATTACAGGGCCGAATTCCCTGTAGTACAGCTCAAAAGGACCTGTCACGCACACTCTCACGGGATCGGGATACCCCATTTTTGCTATCACTTCCACCTCTTTTATTACAGCGTACTTCTCAGATATCAGGTATGCATCGTCCTGCATCTCCGGATTCCTGATGAGTTCCATGAACTGACCGACCATGTCCCTGAACTGCGGGTAGTTCGGACATTCGACAACTGAAGCTTTCATGAGAAACGCTTTTCTTACCATTTCTTCGTATTCCGGCGTTACAATGTTCTCTTCAACCCACTTCCTGTCTACTCCCTCCGGAAGGGGAAAACTCCCTATATCGTCGAAAATAACCATTTAAACCACCTCTCTGTGTATATCGATCCACATAACTACTGTTGTTCTTCTCTCTGCCTCTTTCTTTCCATTATTATCCTCCACGCTTCATCTGCCTGTATCGTTTTCTCGTTCAGCTCTATTGTGTCTTCGGAATTCCAGACCATTTCAAAAAAATTCTTCGCCTGTTCCGCCAGCTCTCTGTTTTCAGCTTTAAATCCGACCTCGTAGTTCTCCCACAACCCGGTCTGCGTCAGGTTTGCGGTGGTTATCAGAACCCTGCTTTCATCCACGACCACCATCTTGGCGTGTATGTTGTCGTTCAGCCTTACGGTTCCGGGAGGAAACATTTCGAGAAATCTTTTCAGAGTGAAGTACTGCTTTCTGTCCTCCCTTACCTCGCTAACGTTCCTGAACATCCTCCTCTCGTAGCTCGGCCAGGTGATTATTCTCACCCTGACGCCTCTGTCTATTGCCGGCTTCAACTCCGCTGTCAGCCAGTCCGTGTAGTATATGTGGGGTGAGGTTATGAGTATCTCCTTTTGAGCCTTACCGAACATCTCCCTTATCGTCGAAACTATGTTTCCTCCCCAGGGTGTGCTGAACAGAATCTTCATGTTTCGATATTTCTTCTCAGAACGGTAGTTTATGTAAAACAAAGCCAAAAACGCCGCAAATATGACCAGAGCGGCGAGGACATCAACTGCCATTATGTTCGGTATTCTCTGAAACTGTATGAACGCAACAACCTGAGCAGTCGGATTTATGAAGTTCCACTCAACTCTTTCCACGCTGTTCAGGTCGTTGTAGTATATTCTGGAGTTTGAGCTTACAGAGGTAACTCTGTACGCGAACAGAAATTCCTGAGGAAAAGAAACCGACACCTTTATCGAATCAACGGGAATACCTATGCTGTTGAAGTAATTCGGGTATTCAACGGCCGTAAACCTGTAAACGCCATTACCGAGGGAGTCGAGAAAACCGTACGCATTGCCTTCAACAACCACCCTGTAAGTCTCGAAAGGTGAGAGAACCTTTGAAATCTTCAGTATCAGAAGTCTTGCACTTCCCTCTTTTTTTACG
>JALVYA010000010.1 GCA_027038095.1 Archaeoglobaceae archaeon | reverse complement strand
CCGGGCTGTGCTCCTCTCGGGCAGGTTGCGGAGCAGTCGTTGCACTGGTAGCAGAGCCAGGGCCCGTTTGACGTCTTTATCCTATCCTCCAGACCAATCTGGAGATATCTCATATATCTTCTGGGAAAAGTATGGTCATTCGATGAAAGGGGGCAAATAGCCGTACAGTTTCCACAGTTAAAACACAAGGTAGCAGTTTTGGTGCCGAGTTTTTCAAATTTTCTGACTAAATCTGGATTTACCTTCATTTTCCACCACCCTTGGCTACGAGCTTATACTTATAATAACCGTCAATTTCTTCCCCTGGTTCAACCTGACCGTACTTGAACATTGTAAGAACGTACCAAGCTACTATGCCAACAGGCATGTTTATTTCAAAAGCTATTTCCGGAATAGTCTTTGGCCCGGCTTTTAGACACTCCGAAATCTGCTTTATTATTTTTCTCTGTTCTTTTGCCATTTCTATTACTTCTTCTCTTGGTTTTACGCCTTTATCTCTGAGCTTTTTGACAGTTAGCTCTTTCTTAGCCTGCTTCTCCGCCATTTAGTCACCCCCCGCAGCTTCTATTGATTTTCTCAACTGATCATAGTAATATCCACGCAGGTTAATCGCTTCTGTCGGGCAAACCGCACCACAGGCACCACAGCCCTTACACAGTGCCTCTTTGAGGACTGCTTTTCCGTTTTCGATGCTTATCGCACCTGCTGGACACTCTTCAACGCACTCACCACATCCATCACACTTTTCAGGATTGATTTCAGCTATGAATGGTTCAAGCTCGGCATAACCCTTAACAAGGTACGTATCTGCCTTTGCTGCTGCAGCTGAAGCTGATGCTGTTGCCTCCACGGTATCCTTTGGCCCCTGACAGGTTCCGGCAACCAGAACGCCACCAATTGCTGTTTCAACAGGCCTCAGCTTTGGATGCACTTCCTGCAGGAATCCATCTCTGCTGAACGGAACTCTGAGCATCGTAAACACATCGCTCATCTCTGGCTCCATGCCAACTGAAAGAACAACCATGTCCACAGGGATTTCTATCTCTTCCCCGTATGTAAGCAAATCTTTGACCTTTACAATTAACTTGTTTCCACTTCTTTCAACAACCGGTGGATTCTCCGGATCGTACTTGAAGAATAACATGCCGTCTCTTCCAGCCTGTTCATAGTAAAGTTCATACTTTCCGTATGTTCTGATATCTCTATACACGTGGTATACTCTTAAATCTCCGAACTTTTCGAGAGCTTGAAGAGCAGCGTTTATCGTGGCTACACAGCAGTACCTCGAACAGTACTCGTGTTCTTCGTTTCTGCTTCCGACACAGTAAATAAAGGCTATATCACGAATCTCTTTTCCATTATACTCAAGTTTTCCATTGGAGATAGAAATTAGTCTGTCAAAAACAGGCAATGTTATTACGTTGTCATATACTTTGTATCCAAATTCGCCTTCTTTTGGTTCGTAGGGTTTAAAGCCCGTGGCGAGTATAACAATACTTCCTGTAACTTCTACAGTCTTGGGTTTCTGGTTGAAATCGGGGTTGCATTTACCGCACTTGGTACATGCATTCATATCGATTACAGGAGTGTCGGGATACGTGAAATCTCTCTTGTAAATCGCTTTTCTTTTTGTCAATCCATAGTTGAATTCATCGGGCACCTCAACCGGACACTGGGAAATTGTATCATCACTGACGTTTCCCTTAACGTATCTTGGATTTATCTTTACCTTAACCTTAAACTCTCCAAGAGCTCCTTCAGCACTGACTATTTCTGCGTTTGTGTAAACTTTTATGTTTGGATTGTTTTTTACCTCTTCAACAAGTTTCTTTACGAGCTCTATACCGCTGATTCCACTCGGATACATTTTACCTATCTGAGCTGCTCTTCCGCCGAGAAACGGAGACTTCTCAATAAGGTGAACGGTAATTCCTGCCCTTCCAAGGTCTATTGCACACCTCATTCCAGCAACTCCACCACCCACGACGATTGCCTCTGGTTTCATGTCGAGTCTTATTGATTCGAGATCTCTTGCCAAGCTTACTTTTGCTATGGCTGCTTTTACGATCCAGATTGCTTTCTGCGTTGCCGCTTCCGGGTTATCTGAATGCACCCACGAACTGTGTTCTCTTATACACACGTGTTCAACGAGATATGGATTTAAGCCCGCCTCTTTTGCAGCGTTTCTAAAGGTTTTTTCGTGGAGGTGGGGTGAACATGACGCTACAACGACGCCATCCAGACCAAGGTTTTTTATATCCTCTTTTATTAAGTTCTGACCAGCCTCAGAACACATAAAAACAAAATCTCTTGCAACTGCAACATTGGGCAAATCTTTTACAGCTTCAACAACTTTCTTGACATCGACGTAATCAGAGATATTACCACCACAGTGGCATACGTAAACTCCTATTTTGTTTCTTTCTTTCAAGTTCCCACCTCCTTGAGGTATGCTATGCACTGTGCGGCAGCTGCTGCTGCTTCGGCAACCGTATCGGGAATATCTTTTGGACATGTAGCCGTTCCTGCAACAAATATTCCATCCACTTTGGTTGCTACAGGATTGGCGTTCTCATCGGGAGGTACATAGAACCCATAAGAGTTCGTATCGATGCCAAGAATTTCTGAAAGTTCTGGATTTGAAAGCAAACCAACAGAAAGCACGACCATATCGTACTCATCCTCTCTGATTTCTCCTGTTTCGGTGTCCTCTACGATAACAACAGGATTGCCGTTTCTGCTTTCTATTCTTGCTACTTTACCCCTGATGAAGTACACCCCGAGGTCCCTGACCATCGTGTAAAATTCTTCAAAACCTTTACCAAATGCTCTTATGTCCATATAGTATATGGCCGCTTCTCCGAAGGGAATGGCTGACGTGTAGAGCAAAGCCTGTTTTACTGAATACATACAGCAAACCCTTGAACACAGCGGATTTCCCAAAGACTTATCTCTTGATCCCGTGCACAAAACCCAGGCAACCCTCTCCGGTACTTTACCGTCTCCCGGTCTGAGCAGTGCATGGTAAGGTCTTGACGGGGCAAGAAGTCTCTCCATCTGCATCGCATGAATTATGTTTGGATTCAGGTTCGTATGTATCAGAGTTAAGTTACCCGTGTATGAATACTCCTTCTTTCTTTCCGGTGGAAACAGGTTGTATCCTGTAGCAACTATAATCGCCTTAACCGTAATTTCGACTTCTTCTGGTTCCTGCAGAAAGTTTATGGCATCTTTTGGACAGGCTCTTTCACACCTGCCGCACATCATGCAGTGTTCGAGGTCCAGCACGGCCTTTTTCGGAACCGCCATCTCGAAAGGTATGTAAACTGCCTTCCTTCCAACGATTCCGTAATCAAACTCTCTCGGAACCAAAACCGGGCAAACTTCTTCGCACCTGCCGCATCCGATGCAGAGGTCCTCTTCAACGTATCTCGGTTTTTTAAGTACTTTTACTCTGAATTCCTTTCCTGTCTTCTGAACTTCTTTTACTTCCGAGTACGTCATCAGATGTACTTTCGGATGTGATGCTGCTGCAGCCATTTTGGGTGTGGTGATACACCCGGCACAGTCGGTTGTTGGGAAAACCTTGCTCAGCTGAATCATGTGCCCTCCAATGCTTGGATCTTTTTCGACCAGCAGAACTTCGAATCCCGCATCTCCAAGTGTTAGAGATGCTTCAATTCCAGCTATTCCTCCACCTATTACGAGCACATCGTACTTCATTTTACTCCCCACTCAAAGTCTCTTCCAACCTTTCAAGACCACCAACTATTGCCTCAACACAGGTTGAACACACACCCGTCAGGAGAAGTCTGTTTTTGTCTATCCCATGTTCGTCGAGGAGCTCGTATGCTTTTTCTATTCTTTTTGCAGTTTTTCTCACGCACTCTTCACCGAGAAACGGACAGTCTGGACCACTTGACGCAACAAAAACAGCATCAAACCCAGATTGAAACGCATGAAGAATCAGATCCGGTCTCAGCATGCTTGCGCAGGGAATTCTTATTATCACGGTATTTGGTGTGTAGTGGACATGTAGTAGCCCGGCCTGGTCGAGAGCCCTGTAGGCCATTTCAGCAGCAAAAATTAAAATTTTATGGGTCATATTACTTTACCTTCTTTACAAAGTGTCTGTCATACCCACCAGCATCGTAATAACCGATGTATTCCCATCTTCCTCCAGACCTGCTGCACATCGTATCCAAGTCGTGTCTTGTCCCGTGGTCGCTTGACAGCAGTTCAAGAATTTGCCCGGGCTTAACTTTGCTGCCCAGAGCCTTCTTGGCTTCAAGCATGGGGCCGGGACATGATTGCCCCCTTGCATCCACAACAACGTCAGCTTTGATACTTTCAGCCTCTTCTTTTGTTAGCTCTCTCGCCACTTTATCACCTCCCACAATCTAACTGTTCTGCTATTTCCGCAATTCTACACTTAAGGGTGGTATCGCATTACCGTTTATTAATTTTTCGAATTTTACGTAGCATATTCCGATAATTTTTTTACTTTACTGCTCTGGTTATCTAGGTACTCGCTTCAATACGCTCAAAACGGTGAAAAACAGTAAAAAACGGTTAAGCGTATAAAAAATTTATAAACTAATTAAAAATTACCACCAGCAAATGACTTTGTCGTATTCGAAAATTTTTTTAACCAGTTCCTCGTAATCGACATTTCCTTCGTACAGCTTAAATTCCAGAGTGTTCCCGTCTGAAACTGCTTTTGCAAGTTCTTTTGTCAATTCATCTGGTTCCGATTTGTAGATGTGCAAAACACTCATGCTCAATCACCTCTGGTAGGGTATGATAACTGTGTACTCCTTCAGCTTTTCCTTTATTTCATCGAGGCTGAGTATTTTAAAGCCGTATTCTTCGTTTTCTTTTACGTTTGAATACAGGTGACCACCCATGTCTTCCAAGAACTCTAGGTTATCCACGAATTCCTCCCAGCAGTCCTCGCATATGCTGCTTA
>JALVYA010000009.1 GCA_027038095.1 Archaeoglobaceae archaeon | reverse complement strand
GTCTTTCCCGAAGCAACAGCTTTGGCTATGTCCCACGAGGTTATTATTCCGACGAGTTTTTTGTCATCATCAACGACGGGCAGGTGGTTTATTCCCTTATCTATCATCAGCTTTGCCGCTTCTCTGACCCCTGTTTCCGGAGAAACGACCACAACCCTGCTCATCACGCTCTTTACGAGCTTTGTTGCCGTTCTCATAGGTTTCAGCGGTTTGCCCTCTCTCAGCCTTTCTACAGGCAGACTCAGGAAGAACTCTCCTCTTTCAATTCTGGTTTTGAGCTCGTCCATTATCCTCCTCGCAACGTAAACGCTCGAGAGGGGAGAAACTCTTACTTCTTCTCCGTTTATCTCAACCTTCCCGCTCTTGAGTTCCGAATACGTCACCTCTCTGACAACGGGTCTGTCTCTCTTCTGAACTCCAAAGTCTATTATCTTCGTCTTTATTTCCGAGTCCCTTACTGCAAGCTTTTCAGCCATTTCAGCGTCTAAAACCGGTATTGGAACGCCAACTCCCACGAACATCGTGACTCCGTATCCCGGCATGTAAGCAGCCCTCATGAACTCCGGCTTCATCTCCTTTAAGTTACCCTTCACCATTAGAGTCGCGTATCCCGGACAGTGCTGGGTGCCGTGCCCTATTATGTAGCCCTTTGCTCCGCACAGGAATATTCTGGTACCAACGCCTATGGTTCTGAATTCAGGATCGTTCTGCAGGGGAGAAATTTCACCGCAACCAGCAAAGGTAACGTTTCCAAAATTGGGGAGTAAAGTTCCCATGTAAGTTCTCAGAACCTTGCTGGAAGAGTTCGTTGCAGCGTTGTACCTCTGGTAAGCGTTTCTCGGATTGACCATTTCCGCAAAGTTCAGGTCTTCGAGCGTTATTACAGTTCTGACCTCCTTCGCCGGATAGCAGTCAGTCCCCCTGGAAACGGCTTTGAGCTCGATTTCCTCTCCTCTTACAAGCTCTTCTATTACGTGAGCTCCTCCGTACTCTTCGTTCTTTTTGGACTGCTGAGTTGCTCCAATGTAAGCGTCAACCGCAGCAATTCCCGTATAAGCTTCGACGTCGTTTAGCCAGACTCTCTGCATCTTTATCGGCGGATCAGAATGGCCAAAGTTGAGGAAAACGCCGGTGGAGCACATGGCACCGAAGGTTCCTGTTGTAACAACGTCAACCTCCTTCGCTGCTTCTTCAGCTCCAAGCGCCTGAACGACTTCTTTCATCTCCTCTGCGGTAACAACGCATACGCTGCCCTGCCTGATTTTTTCGTTGATTTCTTCAATTGTTTTTGTAACTCTACCGGTTTTTTCACTTTTCACGCTAAGTCCGGCAAAAAACGAGTATATAAATATTTCCAATTAAAAATATTACCTTCTGTAATACAGGCAAGGAAAAAAGAAAAAACACTACCTCTTTTTCCTCTTCATCACTTCTTCCAGCTTCTTCTCCAGTGGCTCCTCGTGTGTGTACGGGCATACTAAGTAGTGTTCCACAGCCTTAGCTATAGCGTCCTTTGTTGCCGTTTCTCCCGTCTTTTTCTTCAGCTCCTCAAGCACGTGCTCAGGGAGGACAGTCTGGGCGTGAACGATCTTAACCATGCTGCATCACCAGACGAAACTATTTAATTTGAAGTATTTAAGCTTTACTCATAATAATGATGTTGAAAATTGAAAGTGCCGGATATCTCCAGAAAAACGCTGAGGCAACTTAACCCACCCTGGAACATACATTCTCGACGTATTTTTTAACGCTTTCTATTTTTTCCTGAACGGTTCCAAGGTAGTTTTCTGGAATTAGCAGCTCTCGTATCTCCTCCCTGCTCAGCAGCTTTGAAATCTGCTCGTCTTCGAGCAGACACTCCTCAAAACTCTTCCCGGTGTAGGATTTCATTGCGGCTCTTCTAACTCTTTCGTGTGCTTCCTGCCTGCTCATACCCTTCTTCGTCAGAGCGACCATAATCGCTTCGCTCAAATTTATGCCTCCGAGCCTTTCGAGGTTATCCTTAGCCCTCTCCCTGTCGACTTCCAGCCTCTCCACAATTTCAATCATTTTAGTCAGTATGTGATCGGCGAGAACGGAGCTTTCAACCAGAGTAATTCTTTCAGCGGACGAATTGGTGAGGTCTCTTTCCTCCCACAGGATTGAGCTCTCTCTCTGAGGTTCGGCAAAACCTCTCGTTATTCTCGCAAGTCCGCAGACGTTTTCGCAGTCTACTGGATTTCTCTTGTGAGGCATGGTCGAACTTCCAACCTGCTTTTCACCAAAACTCTCCATCAGCTCGGAAACCTCAGACCTCTGCAGAAGCCTTATGTTCGTCGCTATTTTTTCAAGGGTTGCCGAAAGGTTGGCAAGGAAAGATACGTACTCGCAGTAGTGGTCTCTCGGAATTATTTGAGAGGAGATCAAAGCCGGTTTCAGGTCGAGCTCCTTCATGACGTCTCTTTCTATCTCCAGCCCGTCCTTTCCAAAAGCAGCCTGCGTTCCCACGGCACCGCTGAGCTGTCCAACCACAAGCCTTGGCTTCATTTCCTCCAGCCTTTCGAGGTGTCTCGCAATCTCAGCAGCCCAGAGAGCAAATCTGAAACCATAGGTCGTTGGAAGCGCTGCCTGACCGTGCGTTCTTCCGAGACAGATGGTGTTTTTGTGCTGAACTGCTTTCTCGACGAGAGTTAAAGCGAGTTTCGCTATTTTCTTCTCGAAAATCTTTACGGAATCTCTCAGCTGGGTTGCTGTTGCCGTGTCGATTATGTCGTTTGATGTCGCACCGAAGTGTATCCACCTCGCTGCTTCAGGACTCACCTTCTCCACTTCTTCCGAGATTGCCTTTACAAGAGCCATGATGTCGTGCTTGATTTCAGCCTCAATCCTCTTGACTTTCTCTGGAGTGACATTTCTCGCAGCCTTTTCCGCTTTTTTAACCTCCTCTTCGCTCAGGTATCCTCTTTTTGCCAGAGCTTTCAGCAGCGCAATTTCTACGAGAACCATTCTCTCTATTTTCGACCTCTCGCTCCAGATCGCCTTCATTTCTTCCGTACCGTACCTGTAATCAATCGGGTGAACAGCGTCCATGCTCCCACCTTTCAGATTTTTAATTTCAGATTTCCTCAAAAACCTCGTACTCAACGCACGTGGGGTCAACGAGGAACTTCAGCACGTCGATGTCGTTTACGAGGCTGTACATATTTTCTTTCTTGGAAATGCAGAGCCAGTCGGGTATCACCGGTTTCACAATTCTTATTTCCGGCACGTCGTAATTTTCGTTTTTCACCCATCCCTCATCCGTGTAGTAGTAACATCCGCCTCTCAGCTTTCTGTAGGGTTCGTAGATTGAGGAGAAATCCCTGCACACCCAGTTTGCCATTTTCAAAACTTCGTCTGACGGGTTTATTGTGACGTGCCCGTAATCTGGAGGAATTACGACTTTGTCCCCCTTTTCAGCCAGAACTGCGAGCACGTCCACTATTCTGTTATCTCCGCCTTCCCTTTTCTGAAGCAGGTATATTGCTCTTCCCTCAATGACCTCGTAAACCTCTGTATAGCTCACCTCGTTAACCTTTGGATGGTAGTGCCCGTAGGTCTTTATGTACTCCCTCCCGACCTTTGCAGGGGGTATAACGGTTACATCGTACCTCAGTGAGCTGTCTACTATTTTTTTCCTGTCTTCCTCACTCTCGTAGAGGTCCCGGTACATGAAATAAGCTGGAAAGTTTTCCTTCAACAAATCGGGTTCCATGAGAACAGGTTTTAAATCCTCCGCCATCCTGACTTCCGGTTTTCTGACGAGAATGCCAAATTTGAGTTCTGGTGTCCGGTTCATAAAAGAGGACTGCGGGAAAAATTAAAAAAGTCTTTTGAATTTAACCAAGCTCGATCTTCTTCCTCGATTTCTCGCTTCTCGGGATAACTATCTCGAGCACGCCGTTGTTGTAGTTCGCCTTCGCCTTCTCCACTTCGAGTCCCTCCGGTATTGGGATTCTCCTGTATACCTCTCCGTACCTTCTCTCCTTTCTTATGTAGTTGCCCTTTTTCTCGTCGATTTCTTCTTTTCTTGTAGCCCTTACCACGAGGTCGTTGCCCTCGACGTAGATTTCTATGTCTTCCTTCTTGAACCCCGGCATGTCGATTACGACCTTAACCACATCTCCCTCGTCTATTACGTCCACCGGAGTGGATAATCCTGCTGGAGTTATGTCCCTGAGACCGAACTTTTCAAACTCTGAGAACAGCCTGTTTATCCTGTCCTGAATTCTCTTCAGCTCTTCAAACGGATCCGGGATCATGGCTCCCACCTCCTTTTAACGCATCTCCCTTATTTTTACTTTATCTTCCTAACCTAAGGTTAGTATATTGTTGTATTTAAACGTTTCGCATGCTGGTAACCATACTAACCGGTACTTTCTGAAAGAAAGTACAGATAATCCCTAAATAGTTGAAAGGAAACCTGCAAAAATGGGCTCCCCGGACTACGGAATTTCGGGTTTCATAAATGCCTTCTGGTGGATATTTCTGGTCTGGCTCATACTCGCTCCGCAGCTGAGATACAGACAGCTCGAAGTTGCAAGAAAGAAGGTAATGCTAAAGCTCGGTAAAAAGAGGGGGAGCAACGTTATAACGATGATACACAGACAGGAAAGCATAGGTCTTTTTGGAATACCGTTTTACAGGTTCATCAACGTCGAGGACAGCGAACAAATTCTCAGAGCTATAAGGAGCACGCCTGACGATAAGCCGATAGACCTGATACTGCACACGCCGGGCGGTCTGGTTCTTGCAGCCAGTCAGATAGCCAAGGCCATCAAATCCCACAGGGCAAAAACGACTGTAATAGTCCCGCACTACGCAATGAGCGGTGGAACATTGATAGCTCTCGCAGCCGATGAAATAGTCATGGATCCGAACGCCGTTCTGGGGCCTGTGGATCCACAGCTCATGAACTACCCCGCTCCCTCGATAATCAGGGCTGTTAAAAAGAAGGAACC
>JALVYA010000008.1 GCA_027038095.1 Archaeoglobaceae archaeon | reverse complement strand
ATTATTACTATGATAAGGAAAATAGCCCTCGCAATTCTCACGCTCTGCTTGGCCGACTCCGCGACAACGTGGGCTGTTGTAAGTGGGAAAGTTGGGTATGAGGCGAACTCGGCAATAGCTGGCTTTGTTGGATACCCTCTCTTCCACGCCGTTAAGTTAGTGGCAACTCTAATGGTACTGTACGGAATACACGCTGTAACGAAAGAAAACAGAAAGCTCGAGCTCGTCAGCTACCTGACGATCCTCATCTTTTACGCTTTGGTCGTGGCAAACAACCTCTGCGTTTACGTGCTTAAATCCGGTTTTGGTCTCAGCCTTCCCAAGCTCTTCGTCATCTTCTCCGCCGTGTTCTGCCTGACTTACTTCGCGGCGTTTAGAGTGTCAGCTGATGTAAACTGAGTAGTTGCAGAAAACTATGCTCAGGTTGTACCTTCCACTCAAATTTCTGACAAAGCTTCCCGACGCCGAGGTTATCTCGAGCCTGACATCAGTAACGTTGTCTATTTGCACGGTTCTGCAGTGTTTGAAAACGCTGATGAGACCCACACCATTCCCCGAAACAGTAAAGTTCGAAAGATTCTTTCCGTTCACGGTGAAGTTGTAAACGACAGCGACCACGTTGTTTCCGCTGACGGAAAAAACTGACCCGTAAAACTGTTCTGAGTCGTTCAGCAGGGTGAGGCTGTAGCCATTCTGGTATATGACAGTTTTCTCTGGAGTCAGGCTCGCGTGGACGTATGGCAGTCTGGATGGGTAGATTGAGATGTTGAATCCGGGAATTCTTCCGTAAACTGTGTGAGTGCCGCTCGAAGTGCTAACGTATCTAAGCACTTCCTTTCCGAAGGTGAACACTCTGAGGCAGGAGTCCTCGTGAGTCGTGAACAGGTAATTGGCGGGACTGAGTTCGAGTGTTTCTGAGTAATTCGTCAGGTAGGCTTTTCTCAGGTTGAAGAAATCGTCCAGCAGTTTTGCCTCGTGCGAGAATTCCACTCTCTTTTCCAGTACAGGTAACCTGTAAACAGCTATTACAGTTATGGCGGACGCCACCACGGCGAGTACGAGCAGCATTCCCAGAACTGCGGAAACGCCTTTTCTGTTTCTGTTTCTCATTTTTTCCACCTCACGTTTCACGTTTAAAACTGATGGGTTGCAAAGAACGACTACCCTTCCGGGAAGTGAAGTCTTGAAATCAGGCTGTTGTCGCACAGAACCTCGATTAACGTGCAGTTTCCTTCACGCGGTATGTTGAGTTTCTCTCCGAAGCTCCAGCTTTCGTTGTAGTATCCGGGTCTCAGGAACAGCCACGCCTCTTTACTGCCAGCAGTGAATACGGCAACGTTACCCGACGTGTGGCTGTAGGTAAAGTAAAGAGTTTTCGGGTTCGAAGAGTAGTTGTACGTTACAGCTATGCACAGGTCGTGGAGGGGTAGCGACTCTCCAAACTGGATCGTTAAAGTGTAGTTGCTCCCGTTGGTGTATCCCACGATTCTGGCCTGTGGTACGTTTTTCAGAGGGGGTATGTAAGATGAGGCGTAATTGGCAAAAACAGTCGCCATCAGCACCACCACTGCCAAGAGCAGCAGCTCTCCCAGAATTTCCGAGACTCCCTCGTTTCTCTTTTTGTCCTTACAACTCATACCTTTCCCCATACCTTTCACCAGCCCGCCAGACTGAGCTGATTTAACCGATTAACCAAAAATCCTGAAATGCAATCCCGGAATCAGAATCTCAAACACGATTGCTGAAGCTGTCAGGAACACGAACAGGTGTTTGAGACCGTGCAGCACGTGCCCTTTTTCCATCTGTCCCGCAATAATTCCCGAAAACAACGCGAGCATCAGCGCAATCTGGTACATCATCGAAATAAGAGAGTGAGAAGGCGTGTAGTTCGGCAGTCTGCTCAGAAAGGCGTGGATTATGCTGTAAGAAACGTAAAGCAGTATGAAGAAGGAGAGGTAAATTATGGCGAGGTAGGCAAATCCGGTGGCAAACCTGAGGTTCTTTAGCTTTATTTCGTATTCGAAGTCTTCTATAGCAGTTAGAAGCACGTCCCTTATGTTTTCGGTGACCTCGCTCGCCCTGAGTAGCAGGGTGATTGCCCTTCTTATGCTCGAAACCCCAACTCTGTTTATCAGTTCTATCAGAGCTTCTCTGACGCTTGAACCCCACTCTATTTCTGCGTGCGTGAACCATATTTCTCTGCTCAAAACGCCGAGCTTCGACTCTCTGAGCATTTCAACCACGTCCTGCAGTGTTAATCCAATGTCCTTCAGGCTCAGAATCTGTCTCAGAAAGTCGGGAGTTTCCCTTTCAACTCTCCTGACGAAGGCGGCCCTGTACTCGAACGCCACTGCCAGCGGCATCAGCAGAAGTATCAGCAGTAAGGACAGTTTCGTTTCGAAAAATTTGAAATTTATGCGGTTTACCAGAGCGTACCAGATCGCAAAGCACGCGGGAGAGAAAACGAGGGAGTAGTAGTAGTTCTTCTTAACGGCTCTGAAGGGTTCGAGCACAGCGTTTTTGAACTTTTCCAGAGCTGACTCGTAATCCCTTACCCTGTGCTTTTTTACTTCTGGGCTAAACAGCCTGTCGTACTCCAGACCTCTGACCACTCTCGTCACGCTCAGGTCTTCCTTTACGTTTATCAGGTCTATGACGTATATCAGCATCGTTCCTCCAACCGGCATGAAAACGTAGAGGTAAAGGTAGAAGATACCGCTAACCCCCCTCCCGAGGAAGTGAGCGGTCGATATGACTATGATCAGAAAAACGGGAAGTGCGACGAACAGAACTGCAAACACTTCAGCGAGCATTTCCAGAGTTTTCATGTTCATTTCAAGCTGTTTTCTCGCTCTATCCCTGAAATTTTCCGCCTTGGCGGACATGTAGCCTTTCATGTCCCCTCCGCTCTCGAACACTATCGCAAGCCCCTGCAGAAATTCCTTCAGGTTCTCAGACGGCGTGGTGGTCGCTAACTCGATTATGGCGCTGTTTAAACTCATGCCGAAGAACTCCACGTCTCTGACAACGAACCCGAACTCCTCCGACACTTCCCCGTACAGGTCTTTTTCTGCAAAGATCTGCTTGAAAACCTCGTACAGGGGCATTTTGTCGCAGAGAGAGCGCATGTACGTGATTGCGTGGGGTAGCTTGATGTCTATACCCGTTCTTCTGCTTCTCGCGAGTGCGAAGGGATAGGCGAGCGTGAAGGAGTAGAACATAAAAGCAAGTACGACCGGAACGAACGGAATCTTTACGGGAAAAAACCTGAGAACGAAAACTCCGGCGACGAATCCGAGCAGAAACGAAAGGTAAACGAGAAGGACGTAACTGTTCGGACTGCACTCTATTAAAGCTCCTCTCAGAGCTTTTTTCAGAGATTCCCTAGACACGGGCAGCAAGTAGATTTTAAAGTCTCTCATAAAACTCCTTCCTGTACGATTCGAGTTTCTCTACGAGAACGCTCATCTTCGGCCTCTCTTCGAGAAGGCTCTCGAGGAACTTCGCCCTCGATTCAACCTCTTCTTCGATAAACGAGCTGCTCTTTCCGTAAACCTCCGATAGTTTTCTGATTAGCTTTTCGCTCTCGAACTCTTCGTAGCAGTCGCAGTTTTTACTCCAGGAAAATACCGGTATCGTTTTTATTTCCACTCCTTTCCTGAGCTCAACCATGTACAGTCTTTTCATCCTTCGCACCATCTTTCCTTCGACGTGGTCTATTTTCAGAACCATGAGCAGGTCGAGTGCGTCGAACATGGAGACGGGAACGTTTATGGGTTCGTGCACGAGCCTGTTTATCGCAGAAACCGCATCTCCGGCGTGGAGTGTCGAGTAAGTTGTGTGCCCGGTGTTCATTGCCTGAAACATCGTTATGGCTTCCTTTCCCCTAACCTCTCCGACTATGAGGTACTCGGGTCGCTGTCTGAGGGAGGCTTTGAGGAGGTTGAACATGTCCTCAGCGTCTTTCGCCATGAACGGAGTCCAGTTTTCGTGAGGAAGCCTCACTTCCCTCGTATCCTCTATGGATATGACCTTCACTCGGAACGGTATAAAAAGCGAGAGAGCGTTCAGCATTGTAGTCTTCCCGCTCGCAGTACTTCCGGTTATCAGCATGTTCTGCCTCGCGTCAACGCAGAGCCAGAGTAAAGCTGCAATTCTCGAATTCAGAGTTTTCCACGCTACGAGGTCTAACGGCGTTATCGGCTCTCTGCTGACCTTTCTTATTGAAAAGGTTGAACCCCTCGTACTCACGACCCTGCGGTACGTTACCTGAATCCTCTCGCCAGTCGGAAGAGTTGCATCTGCTATCGGCTTTTCGAGCGATAACTGGGCGTTGGCTTTTTGAGCGAGCTTCAGGACGAAAGAGTCGAGTTCTGTCTCTCCAAACTTTATGTTTGTTTTTAAGCTTCCGTAAGCTCTGTGATAAACGTAAACTGGCAAATTGTAGCCGCTGCAGGAAATGTCTTCTATGTGCTGGTCTCTGAGCAAAGCGTCTATTTTTCCGTATCCGAGGAGGTCTTTCCTGAGATGGTACCATATCTTACCGGCGCTCTTTTCGCCGATTTTTGCCTTTTTGACCTCTTTTGCAAACTCTCTGAAGAGAATCGCTTCCTTCTCTCTGTCTCTTACCTCTTCAACGCTTTTTATAATCAGCCTGTCCCTTATTTTCACGTAAACTTTTTTCAGGAATACGGCTTCGTCCGGACTCAACTCCGGCTCGACCACAGTATACGTTTCCCCTATAACCGCCTTTGCAAAAGGTTTTTGAAGCCAGTAAGTTTCCAGACCCTCAGGCTCGGATTCGATGTACTCTGCCGAATGTATTTTCCCGTACAGCTCGGAAAAATCTTCTTTCTTTTGCCTGAAACCAAGTAAATCCAGCAATCCTGACATTTTGTCAGGAAAACTTAACGTTGCTTAATAAATGTGTCGATGGTTTGGGCTGTAAATTCAGTTTTAGCCCTGCTGGAAGTTTGCTGAAACTGGGGACAGCAGAG
>JALVYA010000007.1 GCA_027038095.1 Archaeoglobaceae archaeon | reverse complement strand
CCGGATATCCTTGCGTCGAACGGCAAAATCGTGCTCGCGTTTGAAGTGAAAGCGAGGGTAAGCTTACCGCTGTACCTGACGGAACAGAAGGTTAAGGAGTTGGTTATGTTTTCCAACCTCTTCGGGGCAAAGCCCTACATAGCTCTGAAAGTATCGAGAAGAGGCTGGAGGTTCATAGAGGTGAGCAGGCTGATAAAAACGCCGAAGGGGTACAAGGTTGATGAGGAGCTGTTTGCTGAGGGATGTGATATAAACGAGGTTGCAGGTAAAAGCGTACAGGTGAGGTTGAAATTCGTTGAATGAGCCTGTTACCGTTTGCTGTTTTTGTCTGCAACTTAAAAGAGCTTAAAAGCCGAAAACGGTTAGCGAGCATACCCCATGAAAGTTCCACAGAAGTAAACCGGAGGAATTCTGTTAACCTGACCTACGGGTATGGGTATGCCTGCAATTATCGTGAGGTTAACGGATTCGCTCAAATTGACTCCTCTGAAGTAAATGACGTCATCGAGTTTTTTAGCTGGAAACAGAAACTCCGCGTGGTCGTACCCTATTCTCAGCACCGTAAAATTCGAGGTCGTGTTAAAGATTGAAACTACATCGTTTTCAATTGTTTTTGTTCCGAAAAAGAACACCTTAATGGCCGTGGCCGGGTCAAGGGTGTAATTAACGCTTACGATTACGCCGTTGTTTGAAGGCTTAACGCTGACGCTCTTCACTTCAAAAGCCATGGCGGGAGTTACCGTCAGCGCAATCACAGCTACCAGCGTCAGGCAGAGCAATTTCTTCATTTTATTCACCCTGACCTTTTAACATCTCAGTTCATGCCCACCGGCTAAGAGAATATAAGGCTTTCGAAACAGAATTCAGCGTTAGCTGAGTTTCTGAGCTAATTTTCTAATTTTTCAGGAAAGCGGAGACGAAGTACGTTGAGCTTGCAGTAAGAGCGGCAATTGCTCCGGGAGAAAAAGGTAGCTGGAAAGAGAGGTAAATGCCGAACAGACCGCTGAACAGAGAAATCAAAAAAGACATGGCAAAAACGAAGCCTGTACTCCTGGCAAACTTCACTGCCGTGGCTGAAGGAGCAACGAACATCGCAAAAACGAGAATTGCTCCGACACCGCCCATTATAACAACCACGGAAACTGCAATCATGGTCAGCAGCAGGTAGTCGTAGAGTCTGACGTTCATACCGTATGCGAGGGCAACTTCTTGGTCAAAAGATACAAACATAAAGGCTCTGTAAAACAGTAAGGAAACCAGTATTACTGTCAGCGTAGCGAAAAACATCATTTTCAGGTCAGAGTAGCTGATCAGAAACAGGTCTCCTATTAACAGACCCCACACTCTTGCGGCGTACTCCCTGATCATGGATATAAACAAAACAGCTAAACTCATTGAAAAGGCGAAAGAAACGGCTATTGCGGTGTTCAGGTCTTCAACTCTGTTCAACTTTCCCTTTCCAGCATAACCGGCAGCGAGTGAAGCGATAACGGCAAACACAAGCCCTCCGAGTAAAACCGGAACGTGAAATCCGAGCTCTTCGATAATTATTGCAAGCGCAGCCCCGGCTAAGGCGGCGTGAGCAGCTCCAGCAACGAGGAAAGAGGCATTTCTGAAAACTGTAAACGTTCCTGTTAAGCTTGCGTTTACTGAAATCAGAACCACAGCAAGAAGTGCTCTTTCAAGGAATGGGGGTAGCACAGACACCACCTTATCCGTGTATGTCTCCAAAAAGTGGGTGCAGGTACCCTTCCTCGCACACAGTCACGGGGATTGAAACGCCGTATGCCCTTAGCGTGTTCTCTGCTGTAAGAACCTCCTCCGGCTTTCCGTAGGCAATCAACGTTTTGTTCAGCAGGGCAATTTTGCTGACGTGGTGTATCAGCGGACTGACGTTGTGGACGACAGTTATAACAGTAATCCCCCTGCTGGAAAGTTCACTCAGCAGGTTTATTATCTTTTCCTGAGTTGGCAGGTCGACTCCGTTAAACGGCTCATCGAGCAGCAGTATGTCCGGTTTCGTGGCGAGAGCTCTTGCCAGCAAAACTCTCTGCTGCTGTCCTCCGCTCAAATCGGTGAATGGGGCGTTTCTAAATTCAAACATCGCCACAGCTCTTAGAGCCTCTTCAACCGCTCTCTTTTCTTCCTCTGAAAGTTTAACTGACCACCTGAACTTTTTACCTTTCGCAAGAATGGACATGGCGACTACATCCCAGACCTTCATCGGTATGTTCGGGTTTACGTAGTCTTTCTGGGGCATGTAGCTGATGCTGCCGTAAACCCTGACCTCACCCTTTACCGGTTTTATCATTCCAGCTATGGCTCTGAGTAAAGTCGTCTTTCCGGAGCCATTGGGACCCATAACTGCCACAAATTCCCCCCTCATTACGTCCATGCTCACGTCTTTTAAGGCCACGTGTCCGTTGTAGGCACACGTAATGTTCTTTACTTCGACTTTTACCTCCGCTCCAGTTTTTCGGCGGTTTTCCCCCTCATCCGTTTTAATCGCTCTCACGCCCCCTTTCTACCCTTTAATTCTCCTAAAGCATGCACACAGAAAGAGCACTGACAAGGCTAGAACGAGTGAAAACCCGGGTGTTGTTTCAGACTCAACTTTGAGGTTTGACGCTGAATTCAATGCCATTGCGTTGTAGTACGCTATACCAACGTACGTATCGTTTTTACTGGCCATAACGAATTTTACGTATATTACGGGTTTTCCACAATCTCTCGACAGCTGTAACGCCATCTTCCCAACTCTGGTGTTTTTTGCAAATTCTGGAACGAGTATGCCCACGTAATTCTTGCTGGACAGCATTTTTTCCAGCCTCACCATTTCAGAGCCACTCGTAAATCCTGCACTTTCACCCATGAGTACTGCTCCAACCTTTACACCCGAGTTTTCGGCTATGTAGCAAACTCCCGGAACGGCTGCGACGCAGTACTTTCCTTTCACCGCTGACTGCTCGCCTATCACCCTTTCAGCCTCTCTGACCTGCATTTCAAACAGATTCAGGTTGCTCCTGAAGTAATCGCTTTTGCCGGGATCCATTCTCGACAGGGCTTTTTCAATTGCTTTAGCTATGGAAATTCCGTTTTCGAGTTTCAGCCAGTAACCGTGATAGCACGGAGAGTAGCCGGGAAAGTTTTCAACTCTAACCCCGCACTTCACGTAGTCTTCAAAGTCGAGACACTTGCCCGGAAAAACTTTCCTGATCTTTCCCTCGAAAGAGATCAGATTTGAATCCGCCAGAACAATCAGATCGGCCTTTTCAAGCTCATCCATGGTCTTTGCCGAAATCGTGAAGGCGTGGGGGTCGCAGCCGGGAGGCATTAAAGATTTTACAGTAACGGCGTTCCCTCCAATTTCCTTTACGATGGGTACGAAGTCTGGAATTGAGCACACGACCGTTATTTTTCCACCGGTCTTTCCACTTACCGGAGCCACGAGCGTGGCGAGCAGAAGTACGACAAGAACAAAAACTCTGCGCATTACAGTTTCAAGTAAACTCGAAGAGGTAATAAATAACTAACGGTGGCTGAACGGTGATTGAACGATGATTCTGATCAGGTACGGAGAACTCGGCCTGAAGGGAAAGCTGAGGAGAAAATTCGAAAACACGCTGATATCAAACATACGCAGGGTTACCTGTAAAGAGGGAATTAAAGGCTGTGTGAAGAGGGAGTGGGGCAGGCTGTACTTTACAGTCTCTGCCGGAAGCGAAGACTTCTCCGACTTTGAAAGGCTCGTGGCAAAAAGGCTCTCCTGCATTTTTGGAGTGGTTTCCACGAGTCCTGCAATCGTATGCTCATCTGATCTGGATGAAATAGCTGAAACAGCAGAGGTTTTCGTTGATGACGTAAAGAGGAGCGGTAGCTTTGCGGTCAGGGCAAGAAGGAGTGGAAGTCACGAATACACGTCGATGGACGTTGCGAGGGTAGTGGGAGAACGCATAAGGAGGAAGAGCAATGCAAGGGTTGACCTGAAAAACCCGGATTTTGAAGTTTTTATCGAGGTCAGGAACGATAGAGCATACGTCTTTTCGGAGGTTTTCAGAGGATACGGTGGTCTGCCCGTCGGAACCCAGGGCAGAGTTCTGGCTGCGGATGAGCTTTCAGCCTGGTTTGCTCTGAGAAGGGGCTGTGACGTTGACTTAACAGTTGATGGGGATGTGAACACGTCCAGCCCGGAGCAATCCAGCTCAGAAGACTCAGAAGAAATCCTGAAAGCGTGGGCGTGTTACAGAAACGTTGGAAAGGTTAAACTTGGGTTCGAAGAGGTGTTGAAGAGCGATTATCCGGCAGTCTTCTGCTCTTGCGGAGTGAAGGAGCTGATTGAAAAAGCTGAACTGTTGAAGGAGAGAAAAACTGTCGTTCTGACACCCTTCGCATCCGAAAAAGTTTACAGCAGAGAGCAGGTTAAGAAAATTTTGAAGTCCATTTCGGGGCTGGTAGAATGCGTTCGTGCGAGGTGCAGATACTTGGAGCGGGAGCGATAGGCTCTGTTTTTGGATACTTCCTGCTCAAATCAGGGTGCGATGTTGTTTTCGTGGCGAGGGGCAGGAGGTATGAGGAGCTCAGGAAAGGTCTGAAGATTGAGGGGCTTGTTGATTTTTTCGAGGAGGTGGAGGTATCAGACAGACCTGTTAAATCCTGGCTCACAATCGTGGCGGTGAAAAGCTACGATACGGCAGAGGCTGTCAGGGGAATTGGAAAGCTGACGGACATCGCCATGAGCATACAGAACGGCATAGGCAACGAGGACATCATAGCAAAAGAAGTTGACAGGGTTATGGGAGCTACAACGAGTTACGCCGCAAACTTGAGGAATGGTACCGTCGTGTACGCAGGAGAAGGTGAAACGTGGATTGGAAACTGGAAAAACTGCGAAAGAGAAGTTGAAGAGGTAGCGGAGATTTTCAGAAGGGGAGGAATGAACGTCAGGGTGACTGAAAGGATAAGGGAGATGAAGTGGAGAAAAGCGGCAATAAACGCAGTGATAAATCCGCTGACCGCTATAACAGGGGTGAGAAACGGAGAAATTTTGAGGAAGGAGCTGTGGAACG
>JALVYA010000006.1 GCA_027038095.1 Archaeoglobaceae archaeon | reverse complement strand
GTATGTTTGTGAAGGTCTGCGGAATTAGGGATCTAAACGACCTAAGAACTGTCGAAAGATACGCTGATGCTACTGGAGTTGTTGTCGAATGCGAATCGAAACGTCGCGTAAGTCTGGATGATGCGAAAGTAATAGTTGAAAACGCGAGAATTCCAGTGTTTGCTGTTTCTACTTTAAACGATTTCGAAAAATGGAGCAGAGTTATAGAAGCGACAAATGCCCGTTTCGTTCAGATACATACGGATGCCATAGATCCCGGAGACGTGGAGAGGATAAAGTCCGAATTCGGAGTTTTTATCATAAAGGCTTTTAAAGTTCCCAGAAGAAGTGAAGACCCGGCTAAGGATGCTGACAGTCTGATCGAACGGATTGAAATGTTTGAAGTCGATAGGATCTTGCTCGACACGGGTAAAGGATCTGGAATAACGCACGACCATCGCGTCAGCAGGATGGTTGCTGAAAAGCTCGAAATAGTCCTGGCTGGTGGTTTAAATCCTCAAAACGTGGCTGAAGTCGTAGAGTTCGTCAAGCCGTTCGGCGTTGACGTTTCGAGTGGCGTGGAAAAAAACGGTAGAAAAGATGAAAGTCTTATCAGGGAGTTCGTCAGAAAGGTTAGAGGTGCCGGAATAGGTTGATAAGCGCTGTCTGAATAATGAACGTGTGCAAGAATGTGTTAAAAGGTGATTTCATGAAATTTGGTGAGTTTGGTGGACAGTTCGTTCCAGAGGTGTTAATTCCTCCTCTGAAAGAGCTGGAAAAAGCCTATGAAACGCTGAAGGAGGACGAAGAGTTTAAAAAAGAGCTTGATTACTACCTGAAGGTTTACGCCGGAAGACCGACGCCGCTCTACTTCGCCAGAAACCTGACGGAACACGTTGGAGGTGCAAAAATATACCTGAAAAGGGAGGATCTTCTTCACAGCGGTGCTCACAAGATAAACAACACAATAGGACAGGCCCTTCTCGCAAAGTACATGGGTAAAAGCAGGCTAATAGCGGAAACAGGAGCGGGACAGCACGGGGTTGCCACAGCAATAGCTGGAGCCCTGTTCGGATTAAAAACTGAGGTTTACATGGGTAGCGAGGACGTTGAAAGGCAGAAACCAAACGTTTTCAGGATGAAACTGCTTGGAGCCAGCGTTATACCTGTAGAGAGCGGTAGCAGAACGCTTAAAGATGCCATAAACGAGGCTCTGAGGGACTGGGTTGCCACTTTTGAGTACACGCACTACCTGATAGGCTCAGTCGTAGGACCGCACCCTTACCCCACAATCGTCAGGGATTTTCAGTCAGTCATAGGGAGAGAAACAAAGGTTCAGATAATGGAGCTCGAAGAGAGGTTGCCTGACTGCATAGTCGCCTGCGTTGGCGGTGGAAGCAATGCGATGGGAATCTTTTACCCCTTTGCCAGAGACAGCAACGTAAGGCTTGTGGGCGTTGAAGCGGCTGGGAAAGGTCTCGAAACTGGAAAACACTCCGCTTCACTCTGTGCCGGAAAGAAAGGCGTGCTGCACGGAATGCTCTCTTATTTCCTGCAGGATGAAGATGGGCAGATTGCGACCACCCACAGCGTTGCCGCTGGACTCGACTATCCGGGAGTTGGCCCCGAACACGCATGGATGAAGGAGACCGGAAGAGCTGAATACGTTGCGGTAGATGACAGCGAAGCTCTGGAAGCCTTTTCCCTGCTCTCCAGACTTGAGGGAATAATTCCAGCTCTGGAGTCTGCTCACGCAATAGCCTACGCTGTGAAGCTTGCGAGGGAAATGAGCAGGGATGAAATAATCGTCGTGAACCTTTCCGGCAGAGGCGATAAGGATCTGGAAATAGTTATGAACCTGCTTGGATAGGGGGTGTCGCTGTTGAGTTTTAAAGATGCGCACGCCAGCGTTTATCCCGAAACGCCATGGCTCGTTACGTTCGTGACTGCTGGAGACCCGAGTCCAGAGCTCACACTGAAGTTCATGCTCGCACTGGAAAAGCACTCCGACATAATTGAGCTCGGAATTCCTTTCAGCGATCCAATGGCTGACGGCCCGACGATCCAGAAGGCAAACGTAAGGGCGTTAAAGGCTGGAACGAAGGTGAAAGACGTTTTTGAAATCGTCAGGAATTTCAGAGAGTATTCGAGCAAGCCGGTCATACTGATGACATACTACAACATAGTTTACGCAAGAGGGGTTGAAAATTTTCTGAGAGAGGCGAAGGACTGTGGAGCTACCGGAGCAATAGTCGTTGACCTTCCGGTAGAGGAGAGCGAAGAATACCTGAGAGCGTGTGAGAAAACGGGAATGGATACGGTATTTCTTGCCGCTCCAAACACTCCCGATGACAGGTTGAGGGTTATAGACGAGGTCAGCTCCGCATTCGTTTACCTCGTTTCCCTCTACGGAACGACGGGAGCAAGAGAAGAGCTGCCGGAGACTGCTTTTAAAGCCATTGCCAGAGCGAAAAGCGTGTGCAGAAAGCCCGTTTGCGTGGGGTTTGGCGTCTCAAAAAAGGAGCACGTTAAAGCTCTCATCGACGCTGGAGCCGATGGTGTCGTCGTTGGTTCGGCGATAGTCAGGCTGATAGAAGAATTCGGTGAAGGTGCTGCTGAGAAAATAGAAGAATTCGTTTCGGAACTCAGGAAGGGTCTGGAGAAGTCCTGATTCGTTCAGCTTTTTACTTTTATTTCCGGTTTTTTCGTTGTGGTGATGCTGATCTGCGTTTTAATCGGCTCACTCGTTCAAACGTCTAAAAATTTTTAACTGACCGAACAATCATCAAACAAACCAAACAGGATTTAAACTACAAAGAATCTGGGGAGGTATGCTTTCGATGCTTTCAATTTACAGGGGTCTGTGTCCCCAGTGCGGAAAAGATTTGCGTTCAGAAGAGGTCGAATCCGGGTTCTGTGCGAAGAAAAAGAAACCCTTATGCTTACTTCCAGTTGATTACAGGGTTGAAGACTTTTTGAGCTTCTTTAAAAAAGTCGTTGGAGAGCCGACTTCACTGCAGAAGATGTGGGCGAAGAGAATTCTGAGCGGGGAGAGTTTTGCTGCCGTCGCACCCACCGGCGTTGGAAAAACGACCTTTGGTCTGGCCATGTCCGTCTTTCTCGCCCTGTCTGGAAGGAGATGTTACCTCCTGTTTCCCACCTCTCTGCTTGTTGAGCAGAGTTTCAGCAGACTGGTGGAGATATGCGGTAAGGCTGGAGTCGAAGTTGAAAGTAAAAACGGTTACCTCGAAGTCAAGAGCGGGAACAAAACTCTGAAAATACTGCACTACCACAGCAAAATGAGTAAGAGCGAAAAAGAAGTTTTCTTTGACCTGTTAAGGAAAGGAGAGGACTCCGTACTGATTACAACGTCCCAATTCCTTGCAAGAAACTTCCAGAACATGAAGTGCTGCTACAATTTCATATTTGTCGATGACGTCGATTCCGTTCTGAAAGCTTCAAAAAACATAGACAGAATACTGCAGCTTCTGGGGTTCAAGTACGACAGGGGCTGGAAGGGAAAGGCCAGGGGCGTGCTCATGGTTTCCACAGCCACCGCAAAAAAGGGAGAAAAGGTCAGGCTGTTCAGAGAACTCCTGAACTTCGACGTCGGTTCTTCCCATCACACGATAAGAAACGTTGAGGATGTGGTCGTCGAGAGAGACGACATCGAAACTCTCTGCAAAATCCTCGACGAGATGGGCGAGGGAGGAATAATATATGCGAGGAGCAGAGAGGATGCTGAAAAGCTATACGAGGCTTTGAAAGACAGGTACAGAATAGGACTCGTGTCGGGCAGGGCTGAAAAGGTTTACAGAGAATTCGAGAGCGGGGAGCTGGACTACCTCGTGGGCACGTCCTACTACTACGGAACGCTCGTCAGAGGTCTTGACCTTCCCGAAAGGATAAGGTTTGCCGTGTTTGTGAAGTCTCCTGTTTTCACCGTAAGGGTGGAGGACGTTGATTCGATCTCCGACAGAATGCTCAGAGTGCTGAGAATTGTATTCAGAATACCCGACGACATGGACGATGAGGAAGCGAAAAAAATGCTCAAGGAGCTGATAGAGAGCGGAGAGGCGGTCGTTGACAGGGACGTCTGTTTCAGAAAAGGAGAGGTCGTGTTTCCTGATCTGAGAACCTACATTCAGGGGTCTGGCAGAACTTCAAGGCTTTTTGCGGGCGGTATAACGAAAGGAGCCTCCTTTCTTTTGGAGAGTGACGAGTGTGTCAGAACTGCGTTTCTCGAAAGGGCAAAACACTTTGACGTCGATTTCAGGAGGCTGGAAGAGGTAAACTTCGAAGAGCTGAAAAAGGAAATAGACGAGAGCAGGAAGAAGCTCAGAAAAAGAGCAGTCACAGACCTGATAAAACCCGCCCTTTTTATAGTCGAAAGCCCGACAAAAGCCAAGCAGATATCCCGCTTCTTTGGCAGACCGAGCATAAAGGTGCTGGAAGGAATAGTAACATACGAGGTTCCTTCCGCTCCGTACGTTCTTCTCGTTTCCGCGAGTCTGGGGCACGTAACCGATCTAACGACTGAAGGTGGCTTTCACGGAGTTGAAATAGCCGGTAACGGTTCAAAGGTTTTCATACCTGTTTACTCTCCGATAAAGAGGTGCAGAAACTGCGGCTACCAGTTTACGAGCAGCTCAGACAAATGTCCAAAGTGCGGGAGCGACGATATTGACGATTCATCAACGAGAATATCCTCTCTGAGAAAGCTCGCCCACGACGCCGGGCTCATCATAATCGGAACAGACCCGGACAGCGAGGGAGAAAAGATAGCGTGGGACATAAGGTGCCTTCTCTCAAACTGCGGCGAAATAAGAAGGGCTGAATTCCACGAAATAACTCCAAAAGCCGTCACAAACGCTCTGAACAACCTCAGAGATGTGGAGCTGAACCTCGTAAAGGCTCAGGTCGTGAGGAGGGTGGAGGACAGGTGGATAGGCTTTGAGCTGAGCCAGAAACTCTGGAAGGTTTTCAATTCGAAAAACCTGTCTGCCGGCAGAGCGCAGACGCCGGTACTGGGGTGGATTATAGAGAGGTACAGAGAGCACAAAAAGAAGAAGAGGGTTCTGTTTTTGAAGGATCTGGAATTAACCGTCGAGCTCGGTGAGCACGGAGACGTCAGGAGGAAGAACGGGAAAGAAGAGCTCAGAGTCAGGGTAAAAATAGACATTCTGGAAAGGAGAAGAGAGGAGAGGACGCCGCTACCACCCTACACAACTGACGCCATGCTCAGAGACGCCAACTCGATTCTGAAAATGAGTGCAGCGGAAGCAATGAAAATAGCTCAGGACCTTTTTGAGAGTGGTTTGATAACTTACCACAGGACTGACTCCACAAGGGTCAGCGAGGCTGGCTGGAGGGTTGCCAGAGAGTGGCTTGGCGAGGACTTTCAGCCGAGAGAGTGGTTTGCAGAAGGCGCTCACGAGTGTATCAGGCCGACAAGACCGGTTGACAGAGACACCCTGAGGAGGCTGATTCACGAAGGAATTATTACGGTAGAGGGTATGACCTGGAAGCACTACGCACTCTACGATTTGATTTTCAGGAGGTTCATGGCGAGTCAGTGCAGAAACTACGAGGTCGAGGTTGCCGTTTACGACGTGGAGGTAACCGGAGAGAACGTCAGGGGAAGAGTGAGGGAGGAGAGGGTTATCAGAGCTGAAGGCAGGGCTTACGAACTCTACAAAGCTGTAAGAGTTAAGAGTGAGTTGCCCGAAGGCGAATTCGAGACTGCTGGAGAAGTCAGGCTCGTTCCACTGAAACCGCTTTTAACGCAGTCTGAAGTAATTCAGATGATGAGGGAGAGAGGGATAGGCAGACCGTCAACGTACTCCACGATAATTGAAAAGCTGTTTCAGAGAAAATACGTGGTCGAAAAAGGCGGCAGGCTCATTCCAACCAAAAGAGGGATTGAGGTTTACGAGTACCTGACCCGTAACTACTTCGAGTTCGTGAGCGAGGAGAGGACGAAAAAACTCGAGGAGAAAATGGACGCAGTTGAAAAAGGAGAGGTTGACTACATGGACGTTCTCAGAGAGCTTTACGAAGAAATAAGGATGATCAGGTGATTCCGACGACAGCAACAGTCATGGGCATGACACAGCCATGTATTGCAATACACTTTTTTACGGAATGAGTTCGCGAAATGCGTTTAAAAACCAGCGTTTAAAAAAACCAAGATTCAGATAAATCAGGGTAAAAACGGGAATAAAAAATGTTTACGGATGTGTGTAGATTGCTCTGATTCCGCTCTCGTCTGCAAATTCTATTCTACAGAAGGCAAACCTCTCAAACTGAACAACTTTTCCTGCATCCTGAACCGCATTCTTCTCAGCAAATCCCCCCCACCTGAGCAGGGGTTTGTCCCCTATGACGACGCAGACGACACCATCTTTCCAGCTCAGCCAGTGCACTATGTTTCTGCCCTTCCTGACGTTTTCGCTCATTTCCCACGAAACGAATTCCAGCTGGTTTTTTTCCTTGCTTTTCACCCTGACGGTGCAGAAATCCTTCAGCCTTACAACGTCTCCTTCCTCGAACCTGTCCCAGTCGTCCCCCGCAATCAAAACGTCTTTCTCTCCCGTGAGTTCCCTGTACTCATTCCCCTCTGGCTTCTTAGGTATTCTGACGACTCTGCTTTCCGGCAACCCTTTTATTTCAACTGCCACGGGATCCCAGACAAAAAAGTACCTGCTGGCTGTTCTGTCCACGATTTTTCTGTTCTCCGCGTAGAGGTTTTTCATGCTCACAGCCACGTCGTTTTCGCCGACGCCGAGGGAAAGCAGAAACTTCCTTATTGCTTCAGCTCTGAATCCCCTCCTTCTGAGAGCCCGTATGGTCGGTAAAGCCGGGTCATCCCAGCCCTCGTAAACGCCTTTTTCGATTTCCTTCCTTATTTCGCTCGTGGACAGCTTTCCAAACTCGTGTATTTTCACTCTACCCCAGTGTTTCGTTACCGGGTACTCCCACCCGAAATACTCGTATATGTACCTCTGCCTTCTCTCCGAATCTATCAGATCCTTTCCCCTTATTATGTGAGTTATGCCCAGCACGTGGTCTTCTATTGCAGACTCGAAGTCGAGAGTCGGGTAAACCGTGTACCTGTCTCCAACCAAGGGATGATCGGCTTTTATTATCCTGAAAGCCACCCAGTCCCTTATTGCCGGGTCTCTGTGCTTCATGTCCGTTTTTATTCTTATAACTACCTCTCCCTCGTCGAACTCTCCGGCGAGCATTCTGTCCCATATTTCAAGCGCTTTTTCAGCCGGCGTGTTTCTGTGAGGACATTCAATTCCCTTATCCCTGAACTTCTTGAACTCCTCCCTCGAGCAGAAGCAGGGATACGCTTTCTCCATTTCCAGAAGTTTTTTCACGTAATCGTAGTACATTGGAATCCTTTTTGAGGCGTAAACAACTTCGTGAGGTTTAACGCCTAACCATTCAGCATCCTCCAGATACCACTCGTAAGCTTCGAGCATCGGCCTCTTCGTTCTCGGATCTGTGTCGTCAAACCTGATTATCAGCTTTCCGTCGTAAATTTTGGCGTACTCATCGTTTACGACCATTCCCCTCGCGGAGCCAAGAGTTGGAGGGCCGTTGGGGTTTGGAGCAAACCTCATGACGACCTTTCCCTTCTCAGCCTTCGGCAGGTCGGGGAGCGTCTTCTCTTTACTCTCTTTTTTCTCTTCCCTTTTCTCTTCCTTTTTTGCAGTCAGCTCAATCAGCTTTCTCCTTTCTTCCTCATCCATCGCTTCGAACTCGGCTATGCACTCTCTGACGAGCTCCAAAACTTCTCTGGCTCTTTTTCTCATTTCGGGTACTTCTGCCATAATTTTTCCCATTACTGCCTTTTCGTTCGGTTTTCCGTACTTAGCTGCGTTTAAGGCTATGTACTTCAATATCAACTCTCTTTCGTCTTTCACAGGCTACCCTGAGGCTTCTGACTTAAAAAAGTTTAGAGTTAAAGTTGCTGCCAGTCAATTCAGAACAAAAACGCCCCGGCCGGGAATTGAACCCGGGTCAGGGGTTCCGGAGACCCCCAGGATATCCACTACCCCACCGGGGCAAAACTCTTTTTTGCCTGCTTTGCCTTGAACATCTCCACGCCGATTTCGTCGCAGACTTCGGCAACCATCTTTTTCACCTTAGATACCGTTGACTTTTCGTCTATAACAACTATTTCTGCCTCGCTCAGCTCTATTGCTTTCTTCAGAAAACTGCTGTTTAAGCCATCAAACGTGTACTTTGCAAAGTTGTGAGCAAAGGCAATCTCAGTTGACAGCTCAAGCTCGGTCTGCCTTGGAGCGTAGTGAGTTCCTCCAACCCCAACTGCAACCACCCAGTCCCTCTTCTCACACGTTATTGCCTCTGCTATTGACTCAGCAACAGCTTTCGCTGCCCTTTCATCCTTCCACTCAGTCTCAGTTGAGCCGATCTCGTAAAAGGCTGAGGGTACGTCTATTTCACTTGGACCGTGGTGCGTGACTTCCAGACTGAACGTGTAATCTTCAAGCTCGTATTCCTTCATCTTTTCTACAAGAGTTAAGGCGTAATTCTTCATAGTGGCTGGAGATGGCTTTGCAAGAGAGTACGGCTTTCCTCCGTAGTCTGCAGTGGCAACGTTTCCCGAAACGTGGCATGAAAGCAACCTCCTCCCATCCTTGCTCGTGTGGCGTGACGCAAAAACAATCTCCACTGGAGACACGTTAAATACCTCGCGTATTTTTTTGTCTATTCCGTCAGCGTAAATCAGCCTTTGCTCGATTTCAACTATGCACGCATCTATACCTTCAAGCTCCATTAGCGTTAAACCGTCTTCAACTCTCTCGCCCTTACACCCAAACATTTCGAGCAGCCTGTTTTTTATGTTCATGGATGCTGGATCGACTCTGCTGCACAGGACGATTGTACATTCCATGAATGAAAGATAACCTGCCTGCTTAATATTTTTGGCCGATTTTCAGAATTTTAAACTTGAGAAATTTTCGAAATTTTCCCTTCCGTTGAACTGTCAAAAATTCAATTGTATCGTCATCTACGAAATTACTAAAAGAGCTGGCCTATCCATTATTTTACAATTATGATTGTTTCCAGATTTCAATAACCCCATTATTTTAATTATTTTGAAAAATAAAATTAAAAAAATTTATTTATTGGACATGTAAAACTAACAGACATGATTACGAGGAGAGGATTTCTGGGATTAATGGGTGCTGTTGCCGCTGCTGCTGCTGGACTCGGATGTACGGAGAACAAGCCGGTTACGCACAACCAAACAGTTACTCAAACAGCAAAGTTCTCGCAGGTACCCTGGCCGTACGTCAAACTCGATCCCGATAAAGCGGCTGACATAGCTTACGAAAGCTACATGCACCACCACTGCATGTACGGTGTGGTCAACGCAGTCGTTCAATCTCTCGCCGATAAAATTGGAGAGCCCTACTCTTCATTCCCAACGCTGATAACCGTTTACGGAAAAGCCGGAGTTTCGGGCTGGGCAACTCTCTGCGGTGCACTGAACGGGGCGGCAATGGTGTGTTACATGGTTCTGCCGGAGAAGGAGGCTGACGCAGTAATCAACGAACTGTTTTCGTGGTACGAGTACACACCTTTACCGGAGTACGTGCCGGAACACCCGGTAAAGTCTGACCTCAGCCCATTTCCAAAATCAAAAGCCAATTCTCCCCTCTGCCACGTTTCGGTCAGCAACTGGTGCAAGAGCTCGGGTTACAAAGCGTTCTCCAGGGAAAGGGAGGAGAGGTGCGGCAGGTTAGCTGCTGACGTGGCAAAAAAGCTCGTCGAGCTGCTTAACGAGATGAAGGCGGGAACATTCGTACCGAAGTATCCGCTGGACAACGTTACGATGAAGTGCAGAGCCTGCCACTGCAAGGGAAGTTCTCTGCAGGACACAAGAGGAAAAATGGCGTGCTGGGAGTGCCACACGAAGAACATAACGCTGGTAGATGAAATGGAGGGGCACCCGAAGATTTAGTTAAACTTCAACTTTACTTCAACTTTTTATTTTCTTTTTATCATTGTATTCTCTGGATTTATCGCTAATTTACTATTCGATTTACTATTCAAACGCAGGTTGAAGCGGGTACAGCTCGACACATAAAGGTGCAGCTACATCAGGTATCAATAACCCTTAAAAGCTGTAACCGATGCCTGCAGGTTGTGAAGAAGGCAAAAAAGGCAAAAAAATCAAAGAAGAAAAATTACCGGATTGACAGAGTAACGGTTTCGGCAGTTGTCCATTCAACTGAAGATATGGAGAAGGTTGGTGAGGCAATAGCTGAACTATTTCCGTTTGAATTTGAAATAGAGGTCAGCAGGGCGAAAGGTCATTACGGTAACGAGCTGAAGTTTCTCGAAGTGGAGATAAAGGACAGAAAAAAGATAAGAGAATTTTTAAATCACGTTTTCAGCAAATTAAAGGAGAGTGGAGAACTCGAACAGCTTAAAAAAAGTCTGGAAGACAGAATCGATGCCGGTAACGTGCTGCACATAAGGCTGGATAAGCAGAAGGCATATCTGGGTGAGCTCGTGCTCGGCAGTGAGGATCCGATAGCTGTTAAAATAAAAATTGTGACGTATCCATCCAGAAAAGAGGTTGCTCTGAATGCTATCAGGGACGTAATCGAGGAGATCGAACATGAGCTGTAAAAGCAGGTACGTAGACTTCGTCAGGTTCAGCCTGAAACAGTCTGAACTCTTTGAAGGGTACGACCTCGCTGTGTGCTTTCAAAACGACTCTCAAAACTGTTTTAATGATGAGAAAAACGGTCAGAATACCGTGTATCCGGGCACGCTCATCGAAGCTGATAACGTCAGCGAGCTGAAAAAGAAGCTGAGGAGAGCGAAAGGCTTCATAGGAGTTTTGAGCTCGGACGTGAAGGTGAACAGGGAAGCAATAATGAGGAAAAAGGTTCACGTGATACTGGATTCTGAAAGGAGAAAACTCGACTACGCTTCAGTGAAGCTCGCAGCGGAGAAGGATGTTGTGATTGAGGTTTCCCTTTCAAAATTTCTCAGAGTTAGAGGATTTAAAAGAATGAAACTCCTTGACGAAACAAGACTTCTCTTCAAACTGCTCGTGAAGTTTGGCACGCCGTTCATGGTTACAAGCGGTGCGGAAAAAGAGCTCGAACTCAGGCCGAGGTATCAGCTGTACCGCTTTTTCTCCCTGCTTGCAAGAGATGCCGGGATTGACGAGCTTGAATTTCTTGAATCGCTGAGAAACACGAGCACGAGAATTTACAGAAGACTCGTTGACGAGAACTACATCATAGATGGAGTTGAAATTGAGAGCGGGTGAGAGTTTGAAAGGCTTGCCACCTGCTCTGAGGAAAAAGAAGAGGTACATAGCGTTTAAGATCGTTTCAGACAGGTCAAACAGAGGTGATTCAACCTCTTCAGGTTCCGGAAGCTCAGGTTTCGAAAGCGCTGGTTCTGACATTGCCCGGAACCTGTGGCATGAGCTCTGGCAGAACGTGCTTTCCCTTTACGGAGAGTGGTACGGAAACGTCGGGCTGAGAATAGAGCACTTCGACGAGAAAAGCATGGAAGGAATAATAAGGTGCAGCAGAGACAGGGTGGAATTCGTGATAGCGGCTCTGACACTAATAACAGACCTTGGAAATGAGAGGGTGGCCGTAAAGACACTTGGCGTTAGCGGAACGATTAAGGGGTGCAGAAGGTTTCTGTCTTTAACCAGCGATAGTGTAAAGAAATAAATACGAGGAGTAATATCTGAGTTGAGTTGCTGCAAAAATGCGGTAAAACTCGTCAGCAGTCGGTGGTGCTGGCATTAAAAATAAATTTAGATAATAGATAGTAATTGAATTGTAGATGGAAAATTAAAAATGAATAACCGTGCAGAAACTGGTGCAAAATCAGAATTGAAATGAGTGTTACGGAGGTGAACACATGCATTTACCGCAGATGGGATACGACAGGGCAATTACGGTATTCAGCCCTGATGGCAGGCTGTTTCAGGTTGAGTATGCGAGAGAGGCTGTGAAAAGGGGAGCAACGGCTATAGGTGTCAAAACCAGAGAGGCTGTGCTTTTGTTAGCAGACAGAAGGGTTGCGAGCAAACTGCTTGAGGTTACAACCATCGAAAAAATCTACAGAATAGACGATCACATATACGCAGCTACCTCTGGACTCGTAGCTGATGCGAGAGTGCTTGTGGAGAGGGCGAGAGTTGAGGCGCAGATAAACAGGCTTACGTACGATGAACCCATAAGCGTCAAGGATCTTGCAAAGAAAATCTGCGACTTCAAACAGCAGTACACCCAGTTTGGAGGAGTTCGACCCTTTGGCGTTTCTCTTCTGATAGCTGGATTCGATAACTCACCGAGGCTATTTGAGACCGATCCGAGCGGCGCTCTGCTCGAATACAAGGCAACTTCAATAGGTTCGGGAAGGAGCATAGTCATAGAGCACTTTGAGAACGTTTACAGGGATGACATGAGCGTTGACGAGGCGGTGGTGGAGGCCATGATTGCAATGGGTAAAGCGATAGAGGGGGAGCTGAGCGAGGATGGAGTTGAACTCGTCATCATAACTGAAAAAGAAGCGAAAAGCGTGGAAGGTGATGAACTCAAAGCTTACATAGACAGAGCCAACGAGAAAATAAGAGAAGAGTTGAAGAAGCAGTAAACCTGCTCAGCAGGGGGGATTGACCGTGGTCTCTCTCGACAGGGCAGTGATAGCAAGGTTGAAAAAACAGGGTGAAGTTTTCGAGGCTCTCGTTGATCCTTACCTCGCAAGAGACCTCAAGGAGGGGAAAGAGGTTGACTTCGAGAAGCTGCTGGCAGTGGAGGAAATATTCAGGGATGCCGGCAGGGGTGACAGAATAAGCAAGGAAGAACTGAACAAAGTTTTCGGCACCTCCGATATCAGGGCAATAGTCAGGACGATAATACTTGAAGGAGAGGTGCAGATCACAGCGGAACAGAGAAAAGAAATGCTGGAGCAGAAGAGGAAACAGATAGTCGAATACATAAGAAAGAACGCCGTAGATCCGAGAACTGGAGCACCTCATCCCCCCTCAAGAATTGAAAGGGCCATGGAGGAAGCCAAAGTTCACGTGGACATTTTCAAGCCCGTTGAAGCTCAGGTCAAGGATGTCGTCAAGTCCATAAAGAAAATTTTGCCGCTCAGGTTTGAGGAAGTAGAGATAGCGATTAAAGTACCAGCTGACTACACCGGAAAAGCCATTTCGGCTCTCTACTCTTTTGGAAATGTGGAGAAGGAAGAATGGCAGAAAGACGGTAGCTGGATTTGTGTTATGAAAATTCCGGCCGGCATGCAGGGTGATCTTATCGATTTGCTCGCCAAGGTTACAAAAGGTGAGGCTTTAACGAAAGTCCTGAGGAGGATTCAGGGATGAGGAAGATAGTTATGCCCGGGGATTTAATAGCGAAAAATCCGAGAGCTGCGGGATACGGCACTTACGTTGAGAAGGGTAAGGTTTACGCCAAGTTTCTCGGCTTGCTCGACAAAACGGACACCAGCGTTAGAGTTATACCGCTTAAAGGCAGGTACATCCCGTCTTCGGGAGACGTTGTCATTGGGATAGTGAGAGAAGTAACCGCCAACGGCTGGATAGTTGACATATACTCACCGTATCAGGCTTTTCTGCCCGTTTTAGAATACCCGGAGAATGCTATGAGGAACAAAAAGGTAAACGAAGTTCTGGACATAGGGGATGCAATAATAGGAAAAGTCCTGAGCATCGATCCAAAGATGAAGGTGACCCTGACGATGAAGGACAAGGTGTGCAAACCCGTCAGAGTGGGAAGAATTGTTGCAATAAATCCCGCAAGAGTTCCGAGGGTCATAGGTAAGAAGGGCAGCATGATAAAAATGCTGAAATCTGAGCTCGGAATACAGATTGTTGTCGGGCAAAACGGTCTTATATGGATTAACGGAGACAGAAGAAAGGTTTCAATTGCCGAAGAGGCAATATACATAATAGAGGAGGAAGCCCACACTGAGGGTCTTACAGATAGAATTACTGAATTTATAAAAAAGAAAAAGGGTGAATTGGAAAATGCAGAAACCTAAGCTTATTGTTGACGGTAAGAGGCTGGACGGCAGGGGCTTTGAAGAGCTGAGGCCCATAAAAATAGAGGCTGGCGTTTTAAAGAGGGCTGATGGCTCCTGCTACCTCGAAATGGGAAAGAACAAGATAATAGCTGCTGTTTACGGTCCAAGAGAGGTCCATCCGAGACACCTGCAGGATCCGAGCAAGGCTGTAATCAGGTACCGATACAACATGGCACCTTTCAGCGTGGAGGAGAGAAAGAAGCCGGGTCCGGACAGAAGGAGTGTGGAGATATCAAAAGTGAGCAGAGAGGCTCTGGAACCGGTAATAATGAAGGAGCTCTTTCCGAGATCGGGAATAGACGTTTTTGTCGAGGTTCTTCAGGCAGATGCTGGAACGAGAACAGCATGCCTGAACGCAGCAAGCGTGGCTCTGATAGATGCTGGAGTTGCCATGAGGGGAATGGTAACTTCAGTGGCTGTGGCGAAAGTGGAGGGCAACATAGTTCTGGATCCCATGAAGGAAGAGGACAACTACGGAGAGGCTGACGTGCCAATAGCGTTTTTGATAAGAAACGATAGAATAGAGTCCATAGCTCTGCTTCAGATGGACGGCAGGCTAACTCTCGAAGAAATGAAAAAGGCCATGGAACTCGCAAAGAAAGGTGCCATGCAGATTTACAGGCTTCAGAGAGAGGCGATAATGAAGAAGTACATGAAAGAGGAGACTGAGGAGCCCGAAGAGGAAAACGAGCAGTAAACGTGCGGGAATTTGATAGGTTGAAAAGAAGTCCGAAAACAGGAGGAGTAAGATGGCTGAAGATATACTGATGGATATAAAGAGGGATTACGTCCTTTCAAGAATAAGGTCGGGAGAAAGAATTGACGGCAGGGGATTTGACGAGTTCAGGCAAATCAGCGTTCAGACCGGCATAATCGAGAAAGCCGAAGGTTCAGCCCTCGTAAAGCTTGGCAACACGCAGGTCATCGTGGGAATAAAAATGCAGGTTGGAGAACCGTTTCCGGACACGCCAGAAAAAGGAATAATAATAACGAATTCCGAACTTGTACCTCTGGCTTCCCCAACCTTTGAACCCGGGCCACCGGATGAAAACTCGGTAGAGCTCGCAAGAGTTGTCGACAGGGGAATCAGAGAGAGCGAGGCTGTGAACCTCGAAGAGCTGTGCATAGAGGAAGGGGAAAAGGTATGGGTGATATTCATCGACATTCACGCCCTTGACGATGACGGCAATTTGATGGACGCTTCTGCCATAGCCGCAATTTCGGCTCTGATGAACACGACCGTTCCGGCTGAGAAGTTCGAGGTCGGAGAGGACTTCAGGCTACCGGTTCAGGACATACCGATCAGCGTTACATCCCTGATAGTGGACGACTACTCGCTCGTAGATCCGTGCAGGGATGAAATGAGCGTTGGAAACAACCTGATTACGATAACATCGGATAAAAACGGAAACGTCGTGGCGATGCAGAAAAGTGGAAGTTACCTGCTATCTGAGGAAAAGTTTTATGAAGTGCTCGAGCTGAGCGTTGCCAAGGCTGAGGAGGTCAGAAAACAGGTTGTGTCTCAAATAAATCAGGGTGATAAAGATGGGGAGAACGAAGAAAGTTAAAATGGCTGCCAGATTTGGGCCGAGGTACGGTTTGAGGGTCAGAAGGACAATCATAAAGATAGAGGAAAAGCAGAGGAAGAAGTACCAGTGTAAAAAGTGCGGCAAGGTTGCTGTGAAGAGAATAGGAACGGGTATCTGGCAGTGCAGGTCGTGCGGTTATACCTTTGCCGGAGGCACCTACATACCCGAGACTCCGGCTCTGAAGATAGTCGAAAGAGCAGTTACCAAGAGGAGGTAAACGAGCTGTTTGTACAAATAATTTACAATTTTTATTATTCGAACCCTGTTAACGGATGTAGCTACTGCCTGCAGATTTTGATGAAGTTTCTGTAAAACTCCTCACCTTTTTCTGTGTGGTACACTTCGGGGTGCCACTGAACGCCGTATATCGGTTTTTGCCTGTGTTTCATCGCCTCCACCTCGCAAACATCAGAAGTTGCTAGGAGTTTGAAGCATTCGGGCATCTTTTTTACCTCATCCGAGTGGCTTGCCCATACCTTCAGCTTCTCCGGCAACCCCTCGAATATTTCGTCCCTCTCAACGATTCTTACCTCGACCTCTGCGTAACCACCAACCTCGCCCTTACCTACTTCACCGCCAAAGATTTTGGCGAGGAGCTGGTGCCCCAGACAAACTCCGAGAACTGGCACGTCGAGCTCTTTAACGTAAAGCTCGCAGTTACCGGTTCTGTCGAGAGAGGGGCCACCACCGAGCACTATTCCGTCCGCATCTTTCAGCTTTTCCACTGGCGTCGTGTTTTCGACGAGCTTCGTTTCAGCTCCCAGGTCTCTCAGAGTTCTGTGTATCAGGTGGTTGTACTGCCCGAAGTTGTACACGACGTATATTCTGACCATAGAAAATGCTGGAAGGTTAGAATTAAGAACTTACTGGTTTTTGTGAACGGGTGGTTTACGTTGCTCAGTACCTTTTACCTCCAAAGTTAGTATTAACCCAAATACATCACATCCTCAACCTTCCCACGAGATTGCCAATACCTGTACAGGCGATAACGAGCATTATTCCCGCAACCTCCGCAAACTTTAGCTCTGCAATTCTGCGAATCGAGCTTTTCAAAAGAAAAGACAGGTAGCTGTATTCGTTTTTTAAAGGGTACTCTTTTGACAGCACGGCTTTTGAATAACCTTCGTAATAGGCTCTCTTCAGGACGTATGAAATTTTAGCTCTCTCAACAGGAACCCTGTGGTAAACAACTGCTGATGGATCGTAAACTATTCTTGCGTCGATTTTCTTTTTTAACCACATAGTCTTTTTTAACCTCATGGCGAACTCCGTTTCTTCTCCACTCAAGAGCTTTTTACCATACCTGCCAACGCTGCAGCTGAAAAATCCCGCCTCTTCAAAGGCTTCTCTTCTGAAGCTCATGTTTGCACCTATCGGGTTTCTTATTTCGGCCTTTTTTTCCGGCATTCCTCTATAGGTACATCCCACAACCCAGTCCAGCTCTTCGGCCAGCCACACCGGCCTCTTTTCTTCGAACACGGGAACTATTTTGCCTCCAACCCCCCAGACATCCCTGTCTGAATAGTTCTGAACCATGTTCTCCAGCCACAGCCTGTCAGCCCACGCATCGTCGTCTATAAAAGCCACGATTTCGCAGGACGAATTTTCCACTCCTGCGTTTCTCGCGTTAGAGAGACCGGGTTTTGAAGCTCTAACTATCCTGAAATCGAAGTCAAAATCGCTCGGAACGTTTTTCCTGTAAAACTCCACGAGGCTATCCTTCGGGTCTAAAACTAACAGGACTTCCTCCGGTTTCAGAGTCTGGTTGTCGAGACTCATCAGGCACTTGTTAACGTCGTCGAGCCTGTCCTCTGTGTAAGTCGACACTATCACCGATACTCCCTTCGACATTCACACACAGGCTGGAAAAGCTGTAATTGAAACTATCGAATCTGCATTCAGCGTTTTCATCTGCAAAAATATTGCCACAATTTATCACACTAAATAATGCGAAACCGACATGCTTTTAAACGCACGGCGTTTATCGGAAACGATATGTCGGAAGATGACTTGCTCGTTTACATCAACGGAGAATTCGTTCCCGAAAGTGAGGCAAAAGTAAGCATTTTTGATCACGGATTTTTATACGGAGATGGCGTTTTTGAGGGAATAAGAGCTTACAACGGCAGGGTTTTCAAGCTCAAGGAGCACATGGACAGAATGTACGACTGTGCAAAGGTTATAAAGCTGAAAATCCCGCTAACCAAGCAGGAGTTCATGGATGCAATTCTTGAAACTTTGCGTAAAAACGGGTTAAGGGATGCGTACATAAGGCCAATAGTTACGAGAGGTGTTGGAGATCTGGGACTAAATCCAGACGTATGCACGAACCCGCAGGTAATAATCATAACGAAGCCCTGGGGAGCGATGTACGGAGACCTCTACGAAAAAGGTTTGAAAGCGGTAACCGTGACCGTGAGAAGGAATGCAATAGACTCTTTACCTCCAAACATAAAATCTCTCAACTACCTGAACAACATACTCGCAAAAATAGAGGCAAACGCTAAGGGTGGTGATGAGGCAATTTTCCTCGACCACAACGGTTACATAAGCGAGGGGAGCGGAGACAACATATTTGTCGTAAAAAATGGTGTTGTTTACACTCCACCAACCCTGAACAACCTCAGAGGAATAACGAGAGCTGTAACCGTGGAGATAATAGAGAAGCTGGGCATTCCATTCAAGGAAACAAACCTCGGACTTTTTGACCTGTACTCCGCTGACGAGATGTTCGTTACCGGGACTGCTGCTGAAATATGCCCGATAACAGAAATAGACGGCAGAGTTGTTGGAGATGGAAAACCGGGCGAGATAACGAAGAAGCTGATGCAGGAGTTCAGGAAAATCGTCGACAGCGAGGGAACACCAATTTACTGACCGTTTTATTTTACCCCTTTATATTGTGTTATTCCTTAATACTATTTCTGTTCTAACCTAACCTTAATTAAGTGGTTACTGTAATCGACCATCTCCAGATAGCAACAACATTCATTAAGTGGCTGTCAGGTTTTGGACCATGGCAATTGTCACACTTGTCGTTGAGCTCAGGGACAAACCGGGACAGTTAGCAAAGGTGATCGAACCAGTTTCGAGGTACAGGGGCAACATACTGAGCATAGTCCACAAGAGGGAAAAGAAAACGCCTCTGGGAAACGTTCCAGTGGAGATATCCATAGAAATAGACGAGAGAAACGTCGAAAAGCTCGTGGAGAGTATAAAAGCTCAGGGAGTTGTTGTAAAGAGCTACAACGAGGTGAGGTTAACATCAACGTCCTCCGTAATGCTGATAGGTCACATAATCCACACAGATTTGGCAGACACTATAAATGCAGTTGACGAGACCGGCTTTGCAGAAGTCGTTGAAATGCACATTTCCATGCCCTACTTGGAAAAGCCGTCAACAGCCATAGTAACGATTTCAGCAACGGGAGATGAAAAGCTAAGAGAAGCTTTGAACAGACTGAAAGACATCTGCAAGAAAAAGAGTATAACCGTGATAGAGCCACTGGAGTTCGAAAGTTAACCGGAGCTCTGGCTAAAATTTGCTGACAGAAAAGCACAGTGGAAATTGTGGAGGGAAAACATGATAAGAATCGCAATTTTTGGATTTGGGGCTGTGGGAAAAGGCGTTGCGAAAGTATTGATGAACAGACAGAGGCTTGAAAGGATAATCGGAGATTACAGAGTTGTCGCAGTGGCCGATTCGAAAGGTTCTGTAGTTTCGGATTCCGTGAACTTGAAAGAAGTTCTCGAAATCAAGGAGAAGAAGGGAAAGCTACCGGAAGGGATGACCGTGAAAGAGATAATAGAAGAGGTTGAATTCGACGTCGCTCTGGAGCTGACGCCAACGAATATAGAAACCGGAGAACCGGGGCTCACGCACATAAGGGAGTGTCTGAAAAAGGGGCGCCACGTAATAACTTCCAACAAGGGCCCCCTCGTTGTGGCGTACAGGGAGCTGTCCGGGCTTGCAGAGAGAAACGGTGTAAAACTGCTCTTTGAAGCCACGGTTGGTGGAGCAATGCCGGTAATAAAGCTGATAAAAAGAGACCTCGCAGGAAACGAAATTGAGTCGATAAAGGGAATACTGAACGGAACGTGCAACTACATACTTTCGAGAATGGAAAAGGAGAGGTTGCCGTACGAAATGATACTTGCTGAAGCGAAGGAGCTCGGAATTGCCGAGGCTAACGAGAGTTACGATGTAGAGGGAATAGATTCCGCTGCCAAGCTCGTAATACTCGCAAACGCTCTGATGGGTATGAACGTCAGTCTGAAAGACGTTGAAATTCTGGGAATAACCGAAATAACACCCGAAGCTTTTGAAATCGCTCTCGAAAAGGGATACACCATAAGGCTGATATCCGAGGTGAACGGG
>JALVYA010000005.1 GCA_027038095.1 Archaeoglobaceae archaeon | reverse complement strand
CAGCAGCCTCCATTATGGACGTGAAGTCAACGGGAGCTGAAATTGCCCGCTTACCCACTGAAGCGTAGGGGTCGTGACTGAAGCTGCCCCTGCTGAAGCACGCCAACCTCAGTTTTCTGCAGTAGTATTCCTCAACCGGAAGGCCGTAATCTATTACCAGTAGATATCCCTCTTCAAGCTTTGAAGCTATCTCCTCAGCTTTTTCCACCGCATCAACGCTGACAGCAAAGGATTTTACTCTCACATGCGGTCTCGCGTAACTCAGAAACTCTTCCAGTTCACCTTCTGGCTCCTTCAGAACTTCAACGAAACCGCTATCGTCATCGTACTCGACGTAAACCTCCTTCCAGTTCCTTACGAGGTGAAAGGGCAGAGAGGTGAAGTACTCGTTTGCAACGATAACACCTCTGAAGCCATCTTCAACCTTTTTCTCATCACCAAGGTACTTCAGCTCGACGACCTCGCCATCGTCAAACATGTCTCTTACAGCACACTCTATGGCTGCCTGTCTGAGGCTTCTATCGATTCTGAAGTCGTCGTAGGGTGCTATCAGCTCCAGATCTCCCTTCACGTAGTATCCAGCTTCGGGATGGTACAGGTTCGCCCAGACGAAATCCCTAAACGAAACTCTGCCTCTTTCCCTGACGAATTCCGCTATTATTTCTCTTCTCCTCTCAAATTCCTCTATAAATTCCTCCACCACATCAGAACCACGATCAGCAACTTCAGGGCTCATGCAGAAACACACCCTGCTTCTTTATCAGCCTTCTACCACCGCAAAACGGGCAGAACAGATTCGGAATGTGTAATGGCCCGGAATAACCGGTGGTTCGCCTGACTATGATGTCAAACTCTGAACCGCATCTCGTACAGTACAGGTGCTCAAACTTCATATTACCGTGTTGTATCTCCGCAGTAAAAAAGGTTCTGGTAGTGATATACACTGAAAATTCAGTTATACTCTCACACCTTTTCGGAAAACTTCCAGAACATCAGGGATTTCCGTTTGAAGCCCTCGCCGCTGTTTACCACCATTTTCCAACTTTGAGAAACCTTAAATAATTATTAAACTAAACTGTCTGCTGGTTATACCGGTGGTGACAATGATCAGCTTAACCAAACAGAGCACTTCAAGCCGGTCAACGGGTATTGAAATTCTGGATAAAAAGCTGGATGGTGGACTACCAGAGGGCAGTCTCGTCTGTATATACGCCAATCCCATAAGCATGCCTGAAGCGTTTCTGTATCAATTCGCCACCGTCGTCAAGACGTATTATTTCATAACCTCAAGACCTTCCGAATTCGTTAAAGAGAATATAGAAAACATGGGGTTGTCTGCGGAGAAAATTGAGTTTATAGACGTTTTTACCCAGTACTACATGAACGAATACGGGCAGTTCGTGATAGTTGACAGATACAGGGATAAAGATATTTTCGATTTCATAGACCACCACCTGAACAGGATTCAGGAGAGTGGGGGAAAGTACAACGTCATATTCGATTCGATCTCTTTTTTCCTCAAGCTTGACGTGCCACTGGGCTTGAAGGAATGGTTGATTAACAAGCTGTACATTCAGGCCAAGCAGACGAACAACGTTTACTACATATACATGATGAAAAACGTCCATCCCGTCGACATAGTCAACATGGTTTTGGACGTAAGCGATGTTGTGTTCGACATAGATACTGAGAAGGTTGGAGACAGAATGAGCAGCAGGTTAGCTATACCGAAGATAAGGGACAAAACACCAATGCTCGAAACCTTCAAGTTCTACATAAGCGAAGGCGTACAGATAGACACTTCGAGAGATATTGCCTGATTTGTGGCTGCAGTTACACAGTTTCGTGCTACATTATGAGCTCTGTAATGTGAACTGTGCACCACGACCAGCGGGCAAATTTTTTTGACCGGCAGCAGACTTTGCAGAGATGTTTGCAGAGATCGAAAACGGAGAAAACGGAGAAACGCTGAAAGACATTGAAGAAGAAATCAGAAATTGCAAAAAGTGCGAGCTCTGGAAAAGCAAGACAAACTACGTTCCGGGAGAGGGAAAAGAAGACGCAGAAGTCGTTTTCATAGGTGAAGCTCCGGGCAGGGAGGAGGATAAACAGGGAAGACCTTTTGTTGGAAATGCGGGAAAATTGCTCAACGAGCTGCTTGAGAGCATTGGATTGAGAAGGGAAGACGTCTTCATAGGGAACGTACTCAAGTGCAGACCCCCAAACAACAGAGATCCGAAGCCCGAAGAAATAGAGGCATGCAGTCCATACCTGATAAGGCAGCTAAACGTGATAAAGCCGGACGTAATAGTCTGCCTCGGCAGACACTCAGCTTCCTTCATATTCGACTTATTTGGACTGAAGTTCAGAGGTATAAGCAGAGAAAGAGGAGAGGTGAGAAAGGTAAGAGCATGGGACAAGGATGTTTATATAATACCCGTTTACCATCCGGCTGCCGCTCTCTACAGACCTCCGCTGAAAGAGGTGCTGAAAAAGGACTTCGAAAAAATTGGAAATCTGTTAAAACTAAAAAGGAAAAACCCAACGCTGTCCGATTTTGGGTTTGAGTCATGATTTGCCCGTTCACGTGTTATCGAAAGATTTTTGTAGCTTTTACCTGCCCTACGCTGGCGAAAGCACGAGTTGTTCTGTACACACCACATATGCCTTTAAAATCAAAGCGGGGATTGGAATGGAACTGACGGAAAGATTTGAAAGAATTGAAGAGAGATGGCACCTGACAATCGAAAAGGACAGAATAAAGAGCATCAGCTTCAGCAGAGAAGTGGGGAGAGCTGTGAGAGTAATAATTGATGGAAAAGCTGGATTTGCGAGTGCAGTTGGTAAGGGTTTTGAAGAGATAGAGGACGCTGCTAAAAAACTCATAAAAATTTCGGGTGAAGAGCTGGACAGCTTTCCCTGCCCCAGAAAGTTAAAAGTTCCAAAAATTTACGATTGCAGAGTGGAGGACTTTTCTCCAGAAGACCTCAAGAGCCTTGGAGATGAGATGCTTGAAAGCGTAAAAAAGTGCTCGATAGCCAGTGGCGTTCTGGACGTGGAAAGGGTGGAAACGAGGATAGAGAACCCGGAGTTTCAGAGAAGTTATGCTGAAACAACCTCTTTCGCCTTCGTAGAGGTCGTTGGAGACGGCAATGCGTACAGTTACGCTCAGAGCAGAAAGCTGGACATAGACGTTGAAGAAGTCGTAAACGAGGCAGAGGAGATGGCTAAAAAGCCTGTAGAGAGCGTTTCCGGAGACATGGAGGTCGTTCTGTCACCAGTTGCGGTAAATCAGCTTCTGAGCTACACGCTCTATCCAGCTTTTTCAGCAGAGAACGTCGCAAAGGGAAGGAGTCCCGTTAAGGCAGGAATTGACTTTGGATGGAACTTCAGAGTTTTTGACGACCCGACACTCGACTGGGGTCTGAACTCGTACCCCTTCGATGACGAGGGTGCTGGAGCTATCACGAGAGAGCTTTACTCTGAAGGCGTGAAATCTCTGCTGTCCAACTGGAAGTTTTCAAAAATTATGAAAGTACCGCCAGGAAACGCGTTGAGGGAGGAGAGCACTTCCTATCCTGCAATAGCTCCTTCCAACGTCGTTCTGGATGTTGAGGTTGACAGAAGTTCTGAGCTTAACTGTGAAGATTCCGGCGCTCTGTACGTTCACAGCCTCGTGGGCGCTCACACAGCGAATCCCGTAAGCGGTGATTTCAGTGTTGAATGCAACAACGCTTTTTTGAGGGGAAAACCCGTTAGAGCCATGCTTTACGGAAACGTTTACGAAGTTCTGAAACACGTGGTCTGTCAGAGCGAACCAAGACAGGTCGACAATACTGTTTGCGGAAATGTGCTCTTTGAGAAGGGTGCTTTTAGCGTTGTTTAATGTTTGTTTTAGGTTTTATGTTTTTCAATATGAATAATTATAAAGCTCAAAAATTATTTTTAAAATATTTAGAGATATTTCTTTAAATGCTTTTTCATGATGTCTTTTACGCAGTATCCCCCATAATTTACCTCGATTAGCCCAATCAGTCAAGAATTAGCAACAAATAGATAATAAATATTAAAATTCTCTAAAGCTCTTTTTCAATATCATCTTTTAAGTTCTCTCTCAAACTTCTTTATATGTGATTGCATCCAATCTGCTATTGATTTAAACTGGGCAGGAGACATTCTGATATCTATTAAAAGCCTTCTCACCACTTTCTTAACTTTCATTTTTCCAGGTGTACTTTCATCCATTTCTGGCTCTATTTCATCAATGTAAAAGATAATTCTTCCCTCTACAGGATCTAACCCACCAAATACTCCATTTACGTGTATAGTCCTGTAATTGTCATCTTTAACGAGTTCAAATGAGATCTTATTTTCCTGCATACATACTCACCTCTCCAACTTTGGAGAGTCTAATTCCACTTTGGCTGGTATAGTTGACGACTCATTTATGTTGTTAAACTCGACCGATGATGGGGTCGAATCCAGCTGCCAGTAAGTAGTGGATATCCACATTTTCTGTACTTCTTTTATGATCTCTTTTTTAGGCATTATTGAAAAGTATAAAGACTCTAAGAACTCTTTACCAAATTCCGTAGGCTCGTAAAATGTCTTTTGAACTTTTTCGACATCTTCCAACGAAAATACATATCTTCTAATGAGGCCTGCAGACTTGAGAGATTTAAGGATCCTGCTTAGTTCCTGGGGATGGGCTCTGAAGAGGGCTTTTAAATTATTGAAGTTCTTTTCACCCTCTTTTACTAATACCACAAATACTGCCCACTTTCTATCGTCTGAAAGTGCTTTTACGGCATTTCTCAGTTCAATTGGCACCTCGGATGCATATTTTTCGACTACCTCCTTATCCATATTTTTCACCGATTAAGTCACTATTTTGTGACTATAAAAGGTTTTCTAGATATGGTGATGATCACAAAAACTTGACTAGTCTAAGAAAACTCCATTGACTAAATCCATTAACCTTTTAAATAACTTACTAAGTTTGTAATCAAAAATGAACGCAGAGGAGTTTGAGCGCAGATTTAAGGATAAGGAAAGACATTCTTATTTGAAGTATAAACATGAAGTTAAGATTAACATATACGGCGCCTTCTCACGTGGACGAATTGAGAAGTTAAAGAAGCTCAGAGATTTTCTCCGAAAAAACGGATACAACGCAAGGATATCTACTGACTTAGAAGAAATTTATCCAAGAGGAGAAAATGAGGGAGATGACGAATACAATCGTAAGATTAGCGAATTATTCATAAATGATGGCGACATCCACATTTTCGTATTTTTCACAGCTTCTGAAGATGAAAAGGATCTAAATCAATCAGCTGCCATGGAGTTAGAAAGCGTATATCGACTTAGTAAGGACGAATATGTCATAATATATTTTGAGAAAGATAGCCAGAAGCAAGTTAGAACGCTTTTGAGAGGATTAGTTAAAAGAGAAGGGTGGGATCATGAAATTTTTAAAGAAATTGAAGATATTTTCGAAGATGCATTAAGTTTTTGTAACAATTGCATTCGAAAGATTTTTAATGAACTTAGAGAAGAATCCACTCCTTAGTGAATTCATAGTCCCAAAAATAATAAAAAAATAAGTAACATATAAATCTAAACTAAGCAATTGATAGAATTCATCAAATCTACAAAAGTATTTCGAAGGAATAAGAAAAATGTGGAATTAAAGGTATTAGCTTTACTATACTTCTTCGGTCTTTCTCTGAGAAAAGTAAGTGAGCAAGTGAATTCCTTTCCTTTGAAGAGATAAGTCACGAGTCAGTCAGAATATACTACCACAGGCTCAAAGTTTTAAAGCAACCGGGAAAGAAGAAAAGAAGGTTAATAGCAGTAGACGAAACAAAAATCAGGCTGGAGAAGAGACAAATTTGGACTGCTGCAGGTGTATGTACAAATGCTGTAAGTATTTTTGAGGTTTAAAGAAAGAACAAAGATTTAAGTCTTCTAAATCGTGCAGAGCTGGTTATAGATTTTTATGTTAGATTTAATGTCAATGATCTTGTCAATAGGTTTTTTTCAACCATCCATAAAAGTTTCAAGTGTATGCATTCTGCCCTTTTACGCAAACACTCAACCGAGCTAGAGCCAAGGTTGCAACGCAAGCACCTGTTACTCTGGATCAGGAAGACGCAAAAACACTTAAATTTAAAGTGCCAGAGCATTGCGGGCAACTCAGATGAATGAAAACAGAATTTTTGAGTTAGCTAAAGGGGAGTCACAATACTGGGAGGTGATTTTAAAAGATCATGGGTGTGGAAGTTATTAAAATCACGCGAGACAATCTTACTGAAGGTGTTTCGAATGCGTGACGAACTCAGAAAGTTTACCGTAAAGCCGATAGGTGTCGTGCACAATCCGAGAAAAGAAATTCCATTTCAGCCGGCTTTTGCAGAAGAAGATTACACGGTGGAGATAGAAGTGTTTCCCGAGTACTCGAGAGGTCTTTACAAACTCGAAAGGTACTCACACATAATAGTTCTGATGTACTTCCACCTGTCAAAGGATTACAGCCTGATAGTTAAACCCCACTTCAGCGATGAGCTGAGAGGCGTCTTTGCGACGCGATCTCCGAGAAGACCGAATCCAATAGCGATTTCCACGGTAAAGCTTGAAAGAGTAGAGAAAAACAAGATATATGTAAAAAATTTAGATGCCTACGATGGTACGCCTGTACTGGATATAAAACCCCACTCCCGCCTGCTCGACTGTCCTGAGTTCAGCAGAGATGAAATAGCGATGCACCTGAAAGGCGAAAGATAAATACAACCTCTCCCCTGAGTTCTGCCGATGAAATTCGATGCCAAAAACTACAGAGAACTCGCCGAAAGAGACTTCGAAAAAGCCTGGATGGAGAGCGGAAAAGTTCTGAGTGAGAGAGACCCGAACAGTCAGTATCCCAGACTGTCTTACGGTTTTGGAAGGGAGCACCCGCTTTTTTCAACCATACAGAAACTGAGGGAGGCTTACCTCAGACTTGGTTTTGTGGAGGTTGTAAATCCGCTTATAGTTGAAGACGTGCACGTAAAAAAGCAGTTTGGAAAGGAAGCTCTGGCCGTTCTCGACAGGTGCTTCTACCTTGCATCTCTGCCAAAGCCAAACGTCGGCATCTCCGCAGAAAAAATCGAAATGATTGAGAGTATTGCCGGGAAGGTGGACAAAGAAAAAATCGAAAAGCTAAGGGAAGTCCTGCACATGTACAAGAAGGGGAGAATTGACGGAGACGACCTGAGCTACGAGGTTGCGAGAGCTATCGGAGTTGACGACACGACGGCGATCAGGATAATAGACGAAGTGTTTCCGGAGTTCAAAACTCTTGTACCCGAGCCTTTAACGCTGACGCTCAGAAGTCACATGACTGCGGGGTGGTTTTTAACCCTCAGCGAGCTTGCCGATAAACTGCCGCTGCCGATAAAGCTGTTCAGCGTGGACAGGTGTTTCAGGAAAGAGCAGGGAGAAGACCCCACGAGGCTTTACACGTACTTCTCTGCGAGCTGCGTCGTAGTCGATGAAGACGTAAGCGTTGACGATGGAAAGGCAGTTGCGGAGGGGCTTTTGAGACAGTTTGGATTTAAAAAGTTTCGATTCAGGAAGGACGAGAAGAGAAGCAAGTACTACATCCCCGGAACCCAGACCGAAGTTTTCGCGTACCACCCGGCAATAGCAGGTTCCAGCACCAAGTACTCCGACGGCTGGATAGAAATAGCGACCTTCGGCATATACTCGCCTACAGCTCTCTCTCAGTACGATATCGAATATCCCGTTATGAACCTCGGTCTCGGAGTTGAAAGGCTGTCGATGATACTGCACGACTGCTCGGACGTCAGAAAGCTCGTGTATCCTCAGTTCTACGGTGGAATAAAAGTTGAAGATGTGGATATAGCCAGAGCGATGCGTATTGACGAAGTTCCCAGGAGCGCTGCAGGAATGGAAATAGCGAGGTCTGTGATCAGGGTGGCTGAAGAGAAGGCAAACGAGAGAAGTCCGTGCTCCTTCGAGGTCTGGGAAGGAGAGATGTACGGCAGGAGTGTGAGGGTTGAGATATTTGAGAGGGAGGAAAACACAAAGCTTTGCGGTCCGGCTTACGCGAATGAAATAGTCGTTTACAGCGGTAGCATATACGGATTGCCGAGAAACGACAGGTGGGAGAAATACTTCAGAGAGGGTGTGCCAACCGGAATAAGGTACATTGACGGATTTGCTTACAGAGCTGGCAGCTTCGCAGAGGACTGTGCTGCAAGAGGTGTGAACGGAGAAATCAGGGTAAGGATGGTCGAGAGTTTGAGCGACGTTAACGTAAAGCTTCAGGAAAACGTTAGGAGGTACATATCCTCTTCAAATGGAAAAATTGACGTCAGAGGGCCGATGTTCGTTGCCGTCAGGGTGGAGGTAGGGGATTAGTCTGGTTTGATTTAGTCTATTCTGGAGTCTTTAAACAAATTAAGTATTATTTTTAACTAAAATTTTTGAAATGGAAATATACGAATGAGTGAACTCATAGAGGGTTATCCAGTACATCAGGCAGTACATCAGGCACAGCAGTTAAACTTCAAGAGGTGGGATTCTTGGCATGGACTGTTTTGAAAAGATCAGGAACCTCTGCTCGAAAGCAAGGGTGAGCGATGAAGACGTGAAGAAGCTTGAGGGTTGTGAGGACGAGCTGATCGAAGCGTTTAAGAAAGAGGAGGACTGCAACGTCAGAAAGAAGCTGGTCTTTGCGATGGGCATTCTCGGGGTCCGGTTTGCACCTTACCTGAAAGAAGCTCTGAAAGACGAGTGCCCGTGGGTTAGAGGTTACGCAGCGGAGATGCTGGGGAAAATTGGAGTTGAGGACGATGAGCTTGTTAACCTCCTGAAGGATAGCTGTCCGTGGGTGAGGCACAGAACTCTGGACGGCATTACTTACTTGTGCGAGAATCCCGAATTTGCCAGAAAGGTGTACAGATACGTGCTTGAAAGACTTGAGGATTCAAGCCCCTACGTGCAGAACTACGCCATTCAGGCTCTTAAAGCCTGTCTGAAATCTCTGAGGAGGGCTGAAATGCACGAGGAGGCCGATGAAATTGAACTGGCACTGAAAGAAATCGATTCCTGACTGTAAGTTTTAAGATCAAAAGTTGAATAAATCGTTAAATAATAAAATTGTTAAGCACTGGATTGGTTTTTCACTTTATTTTCACTTTTACTCTTTTATTCTGGCAATTTCCGGTTTTCTCGTTTCGTAGGCTTTCTTTATCGGTTTGGTCAGTATTGGTTTCTCCGGAATCAGACCTTCTGGCCTGTAGTACAGGATGAGCAGCATCATCACGCCGAAAAGTATGTACTCCAGCCACACGGCCTCAACTGGCAGATGCAGTATTGAAACTATGTTTGTTTTGTAGAAGTCTATGATTTCCATGACTGTTACGAAGATGAACGTGCCCAGAGTGACGCCCTTGTTGTTTCCAGCCCCTCCGAGCAGGATTATCAGGAACGGATAAAACGTCCACAGCGTTCTGCCGGTAATCATAAACGAATTTGCCTGAACTCTCAGCGTGTAAAAGGACAGCAGCACTCCAGTTATTGCTGCTACTGCAGAACCAACGGCCATGGTCATGATTCTGACTTTCATTATGTCTCTCCCGTAAACCCTCACGACATCCTCGTTTTCCTTCATAGCCCTGAGTATTCTTCCGTAGGGTGTGTTCATCAGTCTCTCGAAGAACAGGTACGTCAGCAGCGCTATTAAAAGCACAATACCCACGAAGGCGAGTTTTTTGACATTACCCTGCAGAAACGCAAGGAAGTCCGGAACTGAAACGCCGTAGTAGCTACCTATTATTGCCGGATCGTAGTAGCATATCATTGTAACGGTCTCTGCTATTGCGAGCAGCGTTATTGCGAGGTAATCCTCCCTCAGTCTCGCGCTCGGAAGTATGAAAACGGCTCCCACGACAGCACCTATTGCTATTGCGAGCATGAGCGTTGCTACCAGCAGAACCAGCCCGAGCATGGGATTGTGCTGTATGGATGAGGTCATTTCGTTGCTGACCACAGATGTTGCCGTTGATAAACCTCCAATTCCCATTTTCGTTCCGTAAACAGCCATCAGTATTCTCGTCATCAATCCTCCGGCAACAACAGACCCGACGAGAACGGAAAGGGCTTTTCCGAAGTTTGGAATACCCCCGTAGCCGTACTCTATGTTGAGGCTCAGAGAAACTATGAGGTACATCCCGAACCACAATAGTATGTTCAGTATCAGTCCGTAGAGCAAGGTTTACACCTCCTTTGCCCCTCTTTTCTGCAGTTTCTTTGCAATCAGCCTCCACTCAACTCCGGCTATTCCCTGAGGTGCTACGAGCAGCGTGACTATGATTATCGCAAGTGCCACGACCTTTCCGTAAACGAGCATACCTGCACCGAAGACAGTTGAGAGCCAGTACGTGACGAGAGATTCGGACATTCCCACTATGTACCCGCCCACGAGAGCACCGTATATGTTGTTCAACCCTCCGACTATGCTTGCCGCGAATATCGAAACTATGATTATCTCTGCTGTGGCCGGAACTATTTCCTGCTTGAAGGGCAGCAAACACCCTGCCATTGCCGCAAGAGCGCCGGACAGAAACCATGCAAACATCCTCGTGTACTCAACGTTGACACCCATGATCTCTGCGAGAGCCGGATTTTCCATGGACGCCCTTAAAGCGATTCCGAATTTTGTTTTGTACAGAAGCGTGAACAGAACGGCAAAGGTAACTACTATGACGAGGGTGGAGACGACGAGAATTGCTGGCAGGCCAAAAATCTGGAAGTCCAGGTACGTGAACATGTACATCTCGCACGGACTGCCCGTGAGCTTTCCCAGATAACCAGCGTATATTCCTCTCAGGCCGAGTAAAATCAGGTCCAGTGCAAGAGTTGCAATCATCAGAGTTACGACGGTGGCTCCCCTTCGTACAAGCGGTTTGAGAACGAGTAGGTAGCTCAGCAGGCCAACGATGCCCCCCATCAAAAAGGCGAGCGGTAGAGATACGTAGGGGTGTATCCTGAACAGCCGGTACACCGTCAGCGCTGTGTAAGACCCCACCACAGCAAACGAACCCTGTGCGAAGTTCGGTACAGCAGTGGTGATATATGCTAGGGTCAGACCAACTGCGAGTAACGCTAAGAGATTTGAGTAGATTAAAGCACCCGTGAGAACTTCCATTCCCGGCATAGCTTCAACCTCGATACTATGAATTTAAAACTTTAGCGGAGCTGTTTACTGTCGGTTAATGTCTGGTATTTTTGAAATTTCAAAAATTTAGTAGTGTTTTTTGTCAGTTCTGTTTGCAGCAGATTGCAGGCAGACGTTGATCGATAATTTAAAAGTGACACGCTACATAATTATCTGTAAAGACTACCTGTAAAGACTCAAAATCTGCAAAAATCTAAGCCTTAGAAACTTCAGCACTCCTGACGAACCTTCTGACGAGGGTCGGATAGCTCAGAACGTGAACGTGAATGTAGTTGACGAGCGTATTTTTTCTGATAGCTCCATCCCTCTCGCCGTCAATGCCCTTGCCTCTCTTAACCCTGTAGGTGAATTCGAGCTTCTTTTTGGGTATCACCTTCGAGTAGTGAAACTCGTGCCCCTTCACGATGTCTCCCTTCCTCGCCACGATACTGCTCCTTTCGCATCTGTATATCGAGTAACCGAGAGCCTGAAACCTCCTGTGCATTTCCGTTTCGTACGGCATAAAGCCCACCATTTCGTATTCGCTTCCGTCAACCAGTCTGAGCTTTTCACCGAGAAACATCAAACCGCCGCACTCAGCGTAAACGGGTTTTCCGGACTCGCAGAAGTCGTATACGCTCTCTCTCAGTGACCTGTTCTTTTCCAGCTCCTCGGCAAAAACTTCGGGAAAACCACCACCGATGTAGAGTGCGTCAACGTCCGGGAGTTTTTTGTCTGAAAGCGAGTCTACCACAACAACTTCAGCTCTTGCAGAGAGGGCGTCTATGTTATCCTGATAGTAGAAGTTGAAGGATCTGTCTCTGAAAACACCAACCCTGACGTTTTTGCTTTCGCTTTTGAAAATTGGATGCTCCGGAACTTCCTCGAGTGGTGGTGCTCTTTCGGCAATTTTCACGATTTCGTCAACGTTTACGTAGGTTTCCACGAGCTCGGCAAGCCTGTCGAACAGACCCTCAAACTCTTCTTTCTTTTCGTATGCGGGAATCAGGCCGAGGTGTCTGTCCGGGATTACGACGTCTTTTCTCCTCGGAATGACTCCAACCACCTTTACCTTTGCAAGCTTTTCTGCAGCGAGCCTCGCTTTCATCGCGTGTCTCTCGCTCCCGACTCTGTTCAGAATCACACCTTCAATCCTCACTTCGGGGTCGAAAGTTTTGTAGCCGTAAATAAAAGGGGCAACAGTTCTCGACATCCTTTCCACGTTGGCTATGAGCACGACCGGGCACTTCAGAATCTTGCTGACTTCCGCCGTGCTGCCCTTCTCGTCCGTGGCGTGATGGGAGTCGTGAAGTCCCATCGTGCCCTCTATAACCGCTATGTCTGCATTTCTGAAGTTTCTCTCAAACGTCTCAACTATGTCCACTCTGGATAGCATGAAGCTGTCGAGGTTTCTGCTGTACCTTCCCGTGGCGAAGTGGTGAAAACTCGGGTCTATGAAGTCCGGGCCAACCTTGTAGGGCTGAACACGGTATCCCCTGTTGACCAGAGCTCTCATCAGGCCGATAGAAATCATCGTTTTTCCAACCCTGCTGCTCGTCCCGCTGAGTATGATTCTCGGGATGTCCATCATGTCTGGTGGAGTTCGGTAAAGAGGTTAAAATACTTCCCGTTTTCATTTTGTTCTGCACTTCAACTCTGGCCGGCAGTAAATTTGAGAAGCAACGCAGAGAATTGATGTATCGAACCCAGCACTAATATGGATGCGAGGCAGAAAAGAAACAAAAAGCCTATATTGCCATGACCTTCTTTTTGAGAGCTGGAGGTCTGGGCTTCATGAGTATCCGGCTTCCGCACTTCGTGCACTGAACCCTTTCTCCCGGTTCGACATCAACTTCCGCTCCACACATGGCGCAGATGTAAACGGTCATGGTTGGTCACTGTGCTGAAAGAGTATATTAACTCTCCGATTGTCAGTTGTTTGTACTTTTCTATTTTGAGATTGAAACAGGATTAAGATAAGGAATTAACTAACGTTACAGGATGTGCAGGCGACAAATAAAGCTTTGAAACCATTGATCTGTTCAGCAGTTGCAGGAAATAATCCCATTTACGGTTTAAGTTTTATTTTACATTTATTATAAGATTTTTTATGGATTATAAAGTTTACTAGCGTAAGAACGGTGAACAGGAGGATTAAACCTGAAAGTTCCCGCAAGTTTTGCGCCAAAATCGTAATTTCCGGAATTTTTCCCAGAAAATGAGAGCGGAGATGTAGCCCCGTATTACATCTTTTCCCGTAGTAGTAACATATTCGTGCACAGGTGTTTTCTCAAAACAAACAGGAGCACTGTAACGAGAAACAGAGCGTAGATTACAGAAACTACGGGAAACAACTGCACCTGCGGTAAACCAGAAATACGGTAGGAACCGTCCTATTTTTTCTTTTTTCACTGTTACCCCCCGGTTTGAGTTGCAAAAAGCAAGTTGAACTGGTGCTGCGATTGAATAATCTACTGGCAAAGATTTACAGTTCTGGACTTTACGCCTCTAACGTATTTTTCCACAACGCTCTTCAAACTACCGTCTTCATCTCTGAGTATTATCTTTCTAAAATCTCTCTGGTTTTATCTCAAGAACCTTATCCTTCAGCTCAACTCTTTCGATCTCACGCCATTTCACAAATCTTGCGCCGTCTCTTATTCCCTCTTCATATATTTCGACTTTTCTCGGAAGGGCAAGAATTATCAGGTCTGCTATTAAAACTGTTGTCAGAGGCAGCATGCTGTAATCACCGGTAGCTGCACATGCAACTATACCAAAACCGAGACAGCAGCATACAAGAATTATGGCGTATTTAAGGCTTTCCGGCATGGTATCGATACCTCTTCGCTTAATTTCGAGAATTTTTCTTCCTTTATCCATTTTCTCGATTTTTCTGTTCTGTCTTGAAATTTCAAGTATAATTATGCTCCATCCCATCACTGCCAGAATTGCTGCGAAGGCCAAAATCGTGGATACGGGTGGTCTGTACAGATAGACGTAAACGGCTACAATAGCTGCAGTAATTACGGTTGCTGCAACCATAACGGCTACTGCCATGGCTGGACTTATTCCACCACTGCATTTTCCAGTCTTATGGCTCATGGGTTTCACCTTCACGTAATTTATTCAGCGCCGTTCACAACTTTTCAGTTTTCAGTTTTTTAAAACTTCGTGTTGTCTCTTTATCCCTTCTGGGTTTTATATTGTTTTAATTCAAAAACTGTAAAGTTATACTTTTTATCAGATGTTAAAATATTTATTAAGCCCAGCATCTGTTGGATATTTAACACATCCCGTCCGTGTCCGCCAGCGTTAACGGTTATCTCCAGTATTGCTTGCAGTGAAATCGGAAATAACTTTCAACAGGAAACAGCAGTTCTCTTTCAGAGTCTTTCAGTAATCTCCTCATTTGCTTCTGTTTGCTCTTCCAATCTCCTCTGAGGAGCCGTGTAAGGAGCTATGTATTAAAAAAGTATTGTATTATATCAATAAGCACTTTTAGCAATCAATCAGCCAAGAATACTCTTAACGACTTCCATTCCCATTTCGAGTAACTCTTTCGCCCTTTTTTCAGACTTCGATTCTGCCATTATTCTCGCTATTGGTTCGGTTCCCGAAGGTCTGATGAGTATCCACCCGTCTTCGTATTCGACTCTAGCCCCATCCGTAAAGTCAGCATCCGGGAACTTTTCCTTTAAACCTTCGAGCAGTTTGAGCTTGTCCCTGCACGGGACTTTTGCTTTAAGCGTGACGTACTTTGGAATGTCCTTCACGAGCTCCGACAGTTTCTTACCCTCCTTTGCCATCAATTCGAGAACTCTCGACAGGCTCATGGCTCCGTCCCTCGCAAGCAGGTGTTCTGGAAAGACAAGACCTCCGTTTCCTTCCCCTCCAAAAACAGCACCCGTTTTGAGCATGGTTTCCGCAACAACGGGCGACCCAACTGCAGTGTAGACGACTTTTCCACCAGCCTCTCTGACAGCATCCTCAACGCACTTGGAGGAAGAGACAGGAGTGACAACGATACCTCCACCGTTCTTTTCCACGTAGTACTTTGCCATCAGCGCGAGCATAACGTCTTCGCTTACGAACTCTCCTCTCTCGTCCACAAAGGTGGCTCTGTCTGCATCACCGTCGTGAGCCACACCAATATCGGCTTTGGAGTCTCTAACGCATTGCATCAGGAATTCGACGTTCTCTTTTACAGGTTCCGGGTTTCTGCACGGAAACGTACCGTCCGGATGGGCGTTAATGCTTATGCATCTGCATCCAAGCCTTCTGAGCAGTTCGGGGCTCGTAACGCATCCCGCTCCGTTTCCACAGTCGAGAACGACTTTAAACTTTTTCTCCGAAATAGCATCAACGTCAACTTTTTCCATGATACCCTCTATGTAAGTCCTTCTGCAATCCTCCACGTATACTCTGCCGACTTTATCCCACGGTACGATTCTGTAAGACTTGCTGAGGTACATTCTTTCACTTTCTTCGTCCATTGATCTCGTGAACTCCCTGCCGTCCTCCTGTATGAACTTTATACCGTTGTACTGTCTTGGATTGTGGCTTGCTGTTACGACAACTCCACCGGAAAGGTCTTTTCTGCACTTGACGTAGTACTGAAGAGCTGGAGTTGGTACGAGCCCCAGATCAACAACATCACAGCCGGCTGACGTTATTCCAGCGGTAACGGCACTCTTGAACATGGGGCTCGATAATCTGGCGTCCATTCCAACTGCAAGCGTTCCATCCCTCAAGGTAGCTATTACCCTGCCGAGGTTAACAGCCATTTCCACAGTTAATTCTTCGTTGGTAACCCCTCTAACGCCGTCAGTACCGAAGAGTTTGCCTGCTCCGCCAATTCGAGTCATACTTAATTTTAGTCCTTCAAACTATATTTTCTTTTTTGCTTTTCCGGCCTGTTAATTTTTAATTTCTAACGATTTCTGATTTTGCTGCGTTCATCTATACGTCTTCTGTACCGTAAAACTGCAGGTTAAAAAATTACAAAAAATAAGTTTTTAGATAATTTAACTTTATTTTTATTTAACCCTGTAAACGTAAGCAATGTCTCCGTCCACAACAAAGTAGCTGTCTCCTTTTTTCATTACCGGCCTGTCCAGAAGCTCAAAAATCTTTTTGAGGTCTTTTTCGCTGGTTAAAACCACTGCTTTTTTCCCGTTCAATTCGACCTCTTCACACTCAACGGCGTATCTGTCTATCTCCCTCGTACTTCGTCTTCTAACTCTTAAATACGAGGAGTAAGCGAACAGAGGTAAAACGAAGGCTAACAGGGTTGAAGTCATTCTGAGCTCTGAAACCTTAACTCTGTATCCAAAAACGTCAACTCTGTTCTCCACAGTTCTGCTGAAGAACTCCGGCTTCCTGAGTTTGTGTTCCGTGTTCGTGAAGTGTAGCAGTCCAGAATCTCTGATCAGGGAGAAATCGTGTTTAAAGGACCCGTTGTTTACTGTAACTTCAAAGGAGATTGCGTGCTTCAGACTGCTCACCTTTAATTCGCCGAGGGTTTTCGAAATTTTTCTGTTCAGTTCAGAAACGTTTAAAGCGTAGCTCGCAGTAAAACTTTTGTTAAATTTTCCTTTCTTTTCAAATATTCTGTCCTCCCACAGTGTATACCTGTTTTTACCGAGCGTAACGAAGTACGTAACCACGCCCTTGAAAGTGTAATTTCCGGTTTTTGCCGGCACACTGCTGAAAGTGTAGTTCAGTACCAGTGTTTTTACCAGAGATGCTGGGTAGTACTTCATGCTCCTGTTACTTCCGTAGAACCTGTTATCTTTAAAATACGCTTTATGTTTTAAAAGTCCTTTTTCAACTTCGTAACCCTTAACGGATTTAACCGCTTTCTCTACCGGCATTGTCCAGGAAATAGCTGCGAGAGAAAGAACGATACTGCAGACTAACAGTATCGAGAACACGCAGTCTTTACTCATAATCTTTTTTATATGGTTTCTAATTCCAGTACTCATATATATCACCTGCTGAAAAATTACTGCTAATTGCATTCAATCTTCAAGTTGATTGCGGCACTGCCGCCATCCCAGTAAGCTTTAAGCAGTACCGGGGCAAAAGTTACGTTTCTCGCATGACCCGTAATAGTTACACTTCCACCCGGAGGTATTGCAAAAGTTCTCGAATCCATACTGACGTTGGAGCACTCTGGAGTTAAATACACGTAAACGTCTTTGTTTTCCCACAGTTTGTTGTACACGTTAACCGTTATGTTGCCCCTGACGCACTTTTCGTTAACGGCTATGTAGCTGTGACTTAACTCAGCCACGTTTACAACTATGCTTCTACCTCCAAAAGATACGGTACAGGCGAGTAACAGCGCAAGAGCGAGCAACAACTTCATACAAACCTCCTCCTGAACTTAAATACGACTTCATCTCCACTGCCTGTTGCCAAGTAAACCAGTGAAAGAACTGAAGCAAACTCAGCAGAGAAAGCGAGAAGCGGTAAGCGGGGATCGTACTTTGCCATTTCAACTATTACTTTTTCAGGCAGTATGTACGGATATCTGTATATATTAATATTTTCTAAATATAATCTTGTCTTTAATGGAACTTTTACTTTTGCTTTAATAATTTTATTTTTGTTCCATAAAACAAATGCAGTATCATTCAGAATAACTCTGCTGCTTTCAGCCTTTAGAACGCAAATCGAGGGAATCGGTGTTTTCTTTACTGTGAAGTTTTCCTCGAAGCTTGATCCCGGAAGGTACCACCCCTCTCTCTGCCCTCCCGCAACGGTTGAAGCGTAATCAAAGCTGATCAGACTCCACGTACTGGTTATCGCAATTAACAGGACTGCTACAGTTACAGCGGAAACGATCGTGTAGAGCGTCCTGTACCTTACGATAATCTTTTTTCCTTTTTTCCTTTTTTTCTCCTTTGCAGTTACGAGCAAAGAACCTGCTGCGAGCAGCGCAAATGCTACATACAGGTTGTGGATTTTACCCGTGTACTTGGCTATTTTTTCGATATACACTCCAGCTTTCGGAATTTTTACGGGTTCTCCGTTTACCGTTACAACCGTGCCGGCCACATCTGATAGCTTCACGGGATTCGTGGATTTCTGGTCTGTTGCGACGTTGTTATCTCCTTTTGTTATGTATCCACCGCTGACCTCAGCGTAAACCCTGTGCACAGTCCAGTGACCGTTCAGTTTGAAGACGATTATCTGTCCAACGCCTCCCTTGGAAAGGGGATTTATGAAGAACAGATCTCCGACATCAAGTGTTGGTCTCATGCTGCCCGAAGTAACGTAGGACATCAGTATCGGTCTGTCGAGGGCAAAACCCGCAACTGACGTGGCAATGAATCCTATGAGCAGTAGTGTTAACAGTCTGGAAAGCATGGTATCACCAAAAAAATTAAAAAAGTTAAAGTTTGATTACGTACACTTCTGTGCCTGAATATCCATGTTGACCTGATGCATTCCGAAGTTTTCACACGTGTTGTTGAATACGAGGCCTACCTTTACCGGAGTTCCGTGCTGAACGACGAACTGAATCTGAGTTCCGGGGTTGGCTATGCTTGCCGTTCCGTTATTGTAGTAGGTTCCCGCGAAAACCTCAACTCCACTGTTTGCGGGAACTGAAATCGTTACACGTACGGGGAAGTCTCCTTTGCTGTTCTCCCACAGCTCGTTGCTAACTTCGAACATTTCTTCGAATACATAGGTGGAGTTGTGGCTCATACCCACTCCACCGCCATCCGGGTAGTTGGGATTGTTCGGGCTGATGTCTATCAGCAGCTTACCGTTGCTCAGGTAAGAGTAGTTCTGCAAAGGTTTGAGGTCTATAAACTCGTTATCGTCAGCAGTGATGTTGACAGTCATCTTTCTGTCCGCTTTGTAATACCTGAAGTTAGCACCGGCACTCACAGTTAAAGTCAGGCCAACTATCAGGAGCAGCAAACCAATTGCCTTTTTCATTCACACTCACCTCTCAACTCACAAACTCACTCCAGAAACTGAAGCTCAGCAGGCTCAGTTCCGAGCCTGTATGCTTTTACTGTCATCTTTGCACTCCACACATCTCCCGGACTGTCTCCATCAGCGCTGAGGTCAACACCTATTTTCTTTGACTGTCCGGGATGCAGCACGAAACAGACGTCCTTCCTCGCAGTGTCGCTGGAAGTTGCAAGAGTCTGGCTCTGGACGGAGTAAACGCCACCCTGCGGGCAGTAGAATTCGATGCTGGAAAGGTTTGAAGTTATTCTGACGACTATGGTCGTGTTCTCCCACAGGTCATTGCTCACCTCAAAAACCTCGTTAAAGTTGTACTCACTTGCCGGACTGATACCGTTACCGTATCCGGGATAGTTGGGGTTATGCGGGGAGAAGTCAAGCACGAGTTCTCCGTTGTTCGTATCAATGTAAGCGTAGGGCTGTATCGGTTTCAGGTTTATCAGTTCGGCGTCGTCGGTCGTTATATTCCAGTGTATACTTCTGCTGGCGTTGTAGTCGTTGAATGTAGCACCCACCCCTACCGCGAGGCAGATTGCCACCAGAATGCCCAGAATTCCTAACGATTTTTTCAATTTCGACACCTCACCTACAATAGCTTCTTGATTCTGAAAATATATATAATTATATGAAAATTAAATTAGAATTTTAGTTAAGAAAATGTATTAAGTATTATACATACTTACTTAAAATTAGAAGATCAAATAAGGAAGTTTGAACAGGAGCTTGGTTCAGCATGCTGAAAAAAGGAAGAAAATAGTTTTGAATTACTCCAGTTCAACGAGTTCAGAGAATTTTTCTAAAAAAATTCGACCTTTGTCGGTTATTTTGTAACAGATTTTACCGTCTCTAGACAGTGGCTCTACCAGACCTTTTTCCACCATGTATGCCATGTAGGTCTGAGCCATTTTAAAATTTATATTTGCACCGTAAACTATTCTTGTTATGTTCGTCTCTCTAACAACAATTCTGAGTATGTCAATCATAATCTCATGCCGGGAACGACGGTCTCTCATTGCCAACTCCTCAGTAGACTGTCTGACTGACCTCATATATAAATTTAGCCAAAACCTAAAACCTTTTTATTGTTATTATAACAATTGTGAGAAACTCGACAGCTGCAGAATTTATAAAGCCTTTACCATCCCGAATCCCATGCTCGTCTTGCTACCAAATCCCGCTTTGTATCCCA
>JALVYA010000004.1 GCA_027038095.1 Archaeoglobaceae archaeon | reverse complement strand
TAAATCCAGAGCTGGTTACGTTTACAGATAGTTCCGCTATCGTAGCGAGTGGTAACACTGTGTACTGCATAGACTCCACCGGGCTAAAATGGAAAAAGAAGTTCATAACGACGTTTTACAGAGATCCGTACTCGGATGTGAAGATAACAGCCCTGGATGCGACAGAAAAACACGTTGCAGTGGGAACGAATTTTATGGACGGAAAGCTCTATCTGCTTTCGATTAGTGGTAAGAAACTGTGGGAGCACCAGTTTGCCACAATTGCGAGCCTTGGCTGGAGACCTGAGGATGTGACGTCCGTGTCCATTGGCAACGGGTTCGTAACGGCTTCAACCCAGTTCACGCACAACTACCTCTACGCATACACGCTGAAAAGGGAAAGGATGTTCAACCTCAGATTTGAAGAAGGCATACGAAAGGTCTTTGCTGGAGATATGGTAACGGTTGTTTCGGATAGCGGAGTCAGCGTACTCACGAAAGACGGTAAGGTCGTGTTCAGTAAAAACTGCAGGGTTAAGAATGTGTGCGAGTGCTGGGGTAAGGTTATCCTCTGTTCCGGCGATCAGAGCTTCTCCACTGACGGCGTGGTTTCGGTTCCCTGCGAATTTGCAGTTGCTTGTGACGATTACCTGTGTCTGGTTTGCGGAAACAGCCTGAAACTGGTCGATGAGGATTTAAAGGAAGTCTGGAACGTCAGGTTAAACGGTGATGTCGTTCACGTGTTTTGCAGGGACGGTGAAATCTTTGCTGCGACGAATGATGAAGTTTTTAAGGTCTCAAACGGAGAGGTAAAAAGCAGGGTTGAAGCCTGTGGCAGGGTTCTGGGCGTATGTGGATCTGGTGTTCTCTGCCACGACGGTACGCTGAAATTCGTGCCTCTTTAAGTTTAACATTATTTTAACCCGCTCGAAATTCTGTTCAGGCAAAAAGGCAAAGAAAACTTTGATTAACTGCTCGATGGCAGTAAAAACATGCTCGAAATAAACGGGGTTGAAGTGGAGGATACGTACTGCGAGGCTTTTGAGGGAATATACACGAGGATTCTCGTAACCGCCAAGCACGGATGGTTACTCAAAAAAGCGGCCTATGGTGCCACCTCCCTGCCTTCCACTGTTTTCGGGGAGTCGGAGGGAGGAGTGGAATCGTTTGTATCTCCTGAGTGCACACCGGATGGAAGGCTGGGAGCGATTCTGCAGATATGGGTTGCAAAGAGCAAAAAATTTCAGGATGTTCTGCTGAGGGAGTTCGGCAAAAGAGTTAGGCAGGGAATACTCGTCGTTCCCACCACGAGAGTTTTCGATGCGAGCTGCGGTTCTGTTTCCGGAAAGTTCGACTCAAACGTTAACGTTGGCAGGTGCGGTGATGACTACCAGTGGTTCGAGGAAAGGTGGGGCAGGGAGATGGTGGTCGTGCCGATAATGTTCGGTGAGTTCGCAATAGAGAGGTACATAGGCTATGCGGAAGGAGTGGCAGGTGGAAACGTCTGGCTCTTCTGCGATGGCGAAGATTCCGCTTTGGAGGCAGGAGAAATGGCTGTAAAAGCCCTTGCAAACGTTGAAGGCGTGATAACGTCCTTCGACATATGTTCAGCGGGCTCCAAGGTCGAAACCAAGTACCCTGAAATCGGGCCTACGACGAATCACAGGTACTGCCCTGCGCTGAGGGGGAAAATACCTGACTCTAAAGTTCCGGAAGGCGTCGAATCCATACCCGAGATAGTGATAAACGGAGTTGATCTGGAAAGCGTCGAAAGAGCAATGTACGTCTGCATGAAGGTTGCGAGCAGGGTGGATGGTGTGCTGAAGATCTCGGCCGGTAACTTCGGAGGAAAGCTCGGGAAGTACAGAATTTACTTAAGGGACCTGATTTCGAAGTTCGAATAACTGTTGATTTTTATATCTATTCAATCGGATTGAAACTGAACAAAGAAGCGGACGTGAAATCATGTCTGATGAGGGTTTTACGCACATCAGAGAGGGCAAGGTGAGCATGGTTGATATAACTGAAAAAGAAGTCGTTTACAGAATGGCAAGAGCTGAGGGGTTTATAAAACTGAGCAGTGAAACGCTGAAGGCTATAAGGGAAAACAGAGTTGCAAAGGGAGACGTTCTGGTTACGGCAAACATAGCGGCAGTTATGGCTGTAAAAAAGACTTCAGAGCTGATCCCCATGTGTCACCCCATCCCGCTCACCCACGTGAACGTCGACTTTGAAATAGAGGAGAGCGGAATAAAGGCGGTGTGCGAGGTCAGATGCAGTGCCAGAACGGGAGTTGAAATGGAAGCTCTCACCGGCGTTGCTGTAGCTCTTCTGACCGTGTGGGACATGGTGAAGTCAATGGAAAAGGTGGACGGCCAGTATCCAAATACCGCTATAGAGGGTATAAGAGTCGTGGAAAAGGTCAAGAAAAAAGTGGAGAGCTGTTAGACAGAAGTTGAACAAAGGTTAGACAACCGGCTGGCATCAAAGCTGGCAATCAAAAAACCTAAAAAACTGCAGGCATACGGTGTAGAGATGGGTAGCGTAAAGGACTTAACGGTTCTCAAAAAGCCAGATGAACTGCCCGGGAGAGGCAGGTTTAAGTTTTCAGACAGGTACTCAGTTTTCGATTACGGAGAGATGCCTGACCTCATTGAGGGAAAGGGCAAAGCTTTGTGCCTGATGTCCGCCTACTTCTTCGAGCTGGCTGAAAAAAGAGGGTTTAAAACTCACTATATAGGACTCGTCGAGGGAAACAGAGTGCTGAGGCTGGACGAAATAGAACAGCCAGTTGACGTGATGGAGGTCAACCTTTACAGGGTTATAAAGCCTGTGAAGGTTAAAGGCAGGTACGACTACTCGGCAGTCAAAAAAGCCGGCAGAAACTACCTGATACCGCTCGAAATCATATACAGAAACGTGCTGCCTGAGGGATCAAGCGTCTTCAGGAGGCTTGAAAAGGGACTGGTAACTCTGGAACAGCTGGGACTCGACCACCATCCGTCTCCGGGTGAAAGGCTGAAGAGACCGATTGTGGAGGCGAGCACAAAGCTCGAGAGCGAGGACAGGTATCTGAGCTGGAGCGAGGCAATGGACATTTCGGGAATGAGCGAGGAGGAAATCGAAGAACTGAAAAATTTAACTCTTAAAATGGATGAAATTATAAGTGAAAGAACGGAATCTGCTGGAATTGAGAACCTGGACGGAAAATTCGAGTTTGCGTTTGATGAGAACAGGGAGCTCGTTTTCGTGGATGCCGTGGGGACTCCAGATGAGTGCAGGTTTGCGGTGGACGGTGTGCAGGTAAGCAAAGAAGTCCTGAGGAAGTACTACCGCACCACGAAGTGGTACAGGGAAATTGAGGAACTGAAGGGCAGGGACGAGAACTGGAGAGAGAAGGCAAAACCGCAAAAACTCCCGCAGGACCTTCTCAAGGTGGTATCTGACATGTACAAGGCCTGCTGCAACGAAGTAGTCGGCAGAAAATTCTTCGACGTGGAAAGCCTGAAAGAGGTCATTCGCAGAATGGTGGAAGTCGCTGAAAACTACGGAATTTCCACGTGAGGTGATTTCATGTCTGAAAACTCCGAAAAAATCCCGGCTGCTCTGGCACTCGAAGACGGAACTTTTGTAGAGGGTTACGCTTTCGGAAACGAGGACTGCTGGGCTGAAGGAGAGCTCGTGTTCAACACTGCAATGACGGGCTACGTTGAAGCCCTTACCGATCCGAGTTACGCCGGGCAGATACTGATGATGACGTATCCCTTAATAGGAAACTACGGAGTTTGCAGGGAAGATTTTGAAAGCGACGGAGTCAAGGTGGAGGGTTTCGTCGTCAGGGAGCTGTGCAGGAAGCCGAGCAACTACAGAAGCGAGCTGAGCGTTGATGAGCTGCTGAAAGAGTTTGGAGTTCCGGGAATTGAGGGAGTCGATACGAGAATGCTCACGAGGAAAATCAGAGTTTGCGGGGCAATGAAAGCAGTTCTGGCAACTGGAGATTACGACAGGGAAAAGATGTTAAAAAGGGCCGTGGAACAGCCGTCTATTACGGAGGTCGATCTGGTGGATAGAGTTTGCGTTAAAGACGTCAGGAGGCTCGAAAGCGGAGGAAACCTTGAAGTTGTTTTGATAGACTGCGGAATAAAGATGAGCATAGCCAAGCAGCTCTTGAAGAGGGGAATAAACGTGACCCTCGTTCCCTATAACTATCCGGCTGAGAAAATCCTTGAAATGAGTCCGGACGGTGTTTTCGTTTCAAACGGCCCGGGAGACCCGGCGAGAGTTAGAGAGACGATAGAAACAGTAAGAAAATTGATAGGAAAGCTTCCAGTAGCGGGCATATGTCTGGGACACCAGCTGATAGGCCTCGCTCTCGGAGCAAAAACCTTCAAGCTCAGGTTCGGGCACAGAGGAGCAAACCAGCCGGTTAAGGACTTTGAAACGGGCAGAGTGTTCATATCGAGTCAGAATCACGGATTTGCGGTTGACGAAAAAACCCTGCCAGAAAACGTGGAGGTAACGCAGATAAACCTGAACGACGGAACAGTCGAGGGGCTGAGGCACAGAGATATACCTCTGATAAGCGTTCAGTACCATCCCGAAGCGTCTCCCGGACCTCACGACACGTACTTTTTCTTTGACAGGTTTGCGGACATGATTAAAACTTATTAATTTATTAAATTAATTCAATTAAAGTTTTTCAGTGTCCCATCAAATACTTCAGAGTTTTTCAGGATTTCTTCGCTTTTTTCGCTGCTTTTTTCGCTTTTACTGCTTTCTCCTTGGCCTTTCCCTTCTTTTTTGACCCGCTGGCTTTTTTCGTTTTCCTGGATTTTCTTGATTTATTCGACTTCGCTCTGGATTTTAATTTCAGCACGACCACCGCTCCTGCTCCTGCGATTGCTGGCAGCAGGTACAGGTAGTTAAAAGCAAACGATCCTCTGTCAGTCTTCGAGGTCTTTTGCTCTGCAGTTGAGGTTTTCGGCTTCTTTTTTAAATCTGGTTTCTGTTTTTGTGTCTTTTTCTCTATCGGCGTCTTTGCCGCACTTTTATTCAGTCCGGAGAGTTTGACGGATTCACTATGGTTCTCCACCGTGCTGTTGGCTTTGTGCCTGGCTGGTGCAACCGGTGCGATTAAACCCGGAGTAAAGTAGTAGCTGCTGTCAGCACCTCCAGCCACTTTTCCGCTGTTTGAAGCTGCGATGCATTTTAGGCTTTCTGGAACGCTGCTCGTCCAGAGCAACTTTCCACTCGTGTTC
>JALVYA010000003.1 GCA_027038095.1 Archaeoglobaceae archaeon | reverse complement strand
ATTTCTTTATGGCAAAAAGCAACAGCTCTTTTTCGAGCCCCTTCTTGCTGCCGAAGTAGTAGAAAACCGTGCTCTTTGATATTCCAGCTCTTTCCGACACTTCGTGAACGGTAGCGTTTGGCTTCTCGAGGTAAACCTCCAGAGCGGCTTCGAGAATCTTCTCCTTCATACTTGCTGACCCAGCGGTCAAGGGAATAAAAGTTTTATCCTCGACAGCACAGAAAAGTAAACGAAAATAAATATAAAACGTAAACAGGTAAAGGCGAAACCGGTTAAATAAAAAATAAATACCAGAATGAAAACGCAGCAGTGGTACCATGATACATGAAAACAGAACGGAGGGTGTTTACGGGAGAAAAAAGTTTGGAACTGAAGTCACTCATGAAAAATTCTATCTGAGGCTCGACAGGAGTTATCTGAGAGAGCTTAAGGAATCGGGAGAGAGAGTTGAGAAAATAGTGGCTGGAGGAAAAGGGTTCGTGGTCAATCCCGTGGAGCCCGTAAATTTACCGGCAGGAATAACGAGGTTTCTGCTGATTGAATTTTCGAGGCCGGTAAACATAGAACCGGGGGAGGGTGTTGAAGTATACCTGAAATTTCCTGTGGAGATAGGCGTTTTCGTTGAAGGCAGAAAATTAAGTGTCATAGACGTGTTCACGCTCACGAGACCGAAGTACACTCTTTACGGAACTCCAAGCAGGGGTATAGTTTGCAGGTACTGCCTCAGCGAAGTTTACAGCACACCTCCGGAAGTTGATGGATTGACTGAAGGAATTCTCGAGCTGAGAATAAAAAACGACTTTGACGACTGGGTTGAGGTGAGTAAAGCTGTTTTCGACGGCTACGGTATGAAGATATACTACTCAGCCTTCCCGGCTATGGTCGCAAAAATGAAGGTTGAAAGCAGGATACTGGCTGAAACGACGTTTTTGAATACGCCGCTGAAAGACGGAATGAGCAAAGCCATTGAACTGTACGTGGCGAGGAGGCTGATAGAGAGAAAGAAGTTTGTAATGGAGTGGGGTTTCTGATCGGCATCGGCAACTGCACAGTAAAAATGGCAGGAAAAAAATTGCAGCGATTAAACGATTAAACCATGTTCAGAATTGCAGCCTCAACATCTCCGCGGCAGTACTTCTTTATGTCTTCAGAACTGAGTTCTCCCTTTGTAATGCTGTCTGCTATGGAAACGAACATGCCCCTGCTCACGAACTCCCCGAACTTTCTTGGCGGCAGGTAAACGATAACAGCCTTTTTACCGGGAGCGAACTCGTGGCTGTTCGTTACGACTTCAAGCCTGAAGCCGCAGTCAACAATGCAGAACCACAGCTTCCCTTTTTCGATCTCGTTTCTCTTGACTATCTCTCCCGCAAAAAACCTTACAGCGAGGCAGGGAGAATCAATTTCACCTCTGTCCATCAGCTCCGGTAACTTCTCCAGGTATTCAAGCCAGTAGTCAGCCTGAATTGAGTTAAAGTCCTTTTCTGCAGACTTTATCAGCTCTCTCAGCGACGTGGCTTCTTTTACGATGTTTTTGAACTCTTCAAGTTGCTTCAGCTCTTCGGGAGACACGTAGGAGTACTTCACCGTCTGCAGCAGGCTCCCCATCGCCCTGATCCTGCTGAGAACGTTTTTTCTCTTCTGGATTTTCACGTTCTGTATCAGCTTTTCGAGCTCTTTTAAACTCTTCTCAGCAAGCTTTATCCTAAAGTCGCTGGCCGTGTCCATGAACACTGTTTGAGCTAACGTTTAAGTTTCTTCTGCTTACTGTGCTTTTACTGGAGTGATGAAAGAAGGCGTCAAGATAACACCCTCAGTAGTTACAGAATGCGATAAAGCTTTTGGTTTCATCTATCGCTATCAATCTTCTTTCCCACTTTAGAACCTTCTTAAGCCTGTGATAATAGATTCAGACTTATTCGTGGCTTATCTTTTCAAAAAGAGATAGAAATTGATCTGTTTTTCTGAAAGACCGAAGAAGTATAATAATGCAGCAATTACTTTAAGCTCTATACCTTTCTTGTTTCCCAAAGTTTGTAGATTTGACGCAGTCTACTAACTGCACGTGTCACAGCAAAGGTGTATATATGTGTTTATAAATGTGTTTAAACTGTAAATGTAAACCGAGAACAAAACACAGATCAACAGTTAAAGTCGTTTACAGCTTCAACTATGAGATTTGCTATGGACTCAGCGCTGAAGCATGCGGAGTTTAATATCAGGTGATAAATGCTCCAGTCGTCTATGTTTATTCCATAGTACTTCCTGTACCTGCTCCTCTCATGCATTTCTCTTCTTCTCGTCTCTTCTCTCACTTTTTCAATACTTTTTCCCTCTCTTTTTGCAATTCTCTCAACTCTAACGTCCTCCGGAGCAAAAATAAATACCCTGAAAGAGTCCTCCACAACCCACGCAGAGAGTCTTCCCTCAACCACTACGTTCTTCTTAGATTTGGCGAGCTCTTTCTGAGTTCTGTCTATATAATAATCTATTTCCTCGTTCTCTTCAGCTATTTTGCTGAACTCTTCAATTGTGTATCCCCTTTCCCTCGCCATCTGCCTGAATATCTCTCCAGCGGAAATGAGTTCGTAACCAAGCTTTTCAGCTACAAGCTTAGCAACTGTTGTTGTTCCGCTGCCCGGCGGCCCGGATATTGCGATTTTCATGCTTTCACCTGGCTATAAATGTCCGGTACTTACATGTGAAGAGCTTTTCTTATTAATAATGATAGGGGCATTGAACATATAAAGTACCATAAAAACCACCACGGAATCGGAAATACGAGAGTTATTATCGGATAACTCACGTGTATGTGCCCGAAGAACGGAGCATTAACGACGTATCCGCTAACGCTCGAGTAAGCAGCTCTTAAACCGTGAGAGAGATTGCTCCCGTATATCACGTACAGCAGCCAGTAGAATATGGGCATGGTTATTGCTACAGAATACGGCATAACTTTAAGCTGGGGCCCCATCAGCTTGGCCTGCATCTCCCTTATTTCCGCCTGCCTCTCTTCCAACTTCTTCAGTTTGTACTTGTTGTCGCTTTTCATTGCCTCCATGTACTCTTTCTGAAACTGCATGACCTCCTTCTGTATTCTTTTCATCTCCTCCACATCCACCATTGCCCACTGAATGAGTGTGGTGTAAATTGCTGTTGCTGCGGCGAGAATGAATATTACCCATATCAAAGGTAGAGCCAGGAGTGGGTGTAAAACGGCATCAACTGCCTTTGCTATTCCGAACAGAATTGTCCTGTCGAACACTCCAAAAAAGGTGAAAATTCCAAGAGTAATAAAAAACGCATCAACTAACCTTTTAATCGTCTCTTTCATCTCTTTACACCTCTAATCGCTTTAATCAATACCAGCTTTAACAAATCACTCCTCTCCCAATATCTTTCTTATCATCGGGTGCATTTCCGTGAGCTGCTCCTTGGCAAGGTCTTCGTAGTACTGATACGCTATGCTGACTGCGAGCAGCAAACCCGTTCCCGTAACGTGACCTATTGTTCCGAGCATGTTTGCTATGAGCGTTAAAGCACCGATTACAGCACCTCCAACAACTGTAACCTTTGGAATGTACCTTTCCAGAACTCTTTCAAGAATCTTCGGGTTCTTCCTGAAACCCGGAATTTGCATTCCCGACTTGGCGAGCTGATCTGCTATTGTCTTTGGATCCATTCCGGATGTCTCCATCCAGAATATTGAGAAGAGGACACCACCTATTATCAGTATCGTTGCATCCGTGAGCAAGTGCAGGAATATCATCCAGTTCGGAGGTGGAGGTATGTGTATGTGGTAAGTTTCTGTCATGAGGCGGTAGTTCTCCTTTACGAGGGAGGGTATCCAGTTGTTCGGCCCTCGTATCGGGTTCAGCAGGTACATTATACCGCTAATCGGCTGGGTTCCAACGTATTCTCCGAGGAATTTAATTCCGTGCCTGTAGAGTATCAGTCCAAATATTTCGATGTTCGCCTGTAAAGCCCTGACGAATATCATCGGCAGAACACTCGTGTAAATCAGCTTCAGCGGATAGCGACCTCTCGCACCTCTGACAAACGAGTGTGAAAGTGGTATTTCGACTCTCGTCCCCTCAGCGTAAACGACGAGAAGTATAATTATGGTCGTCGTTATAATAGCTAAAACTCCACCATCTATGAGTATGAATTTTATTCCCGCAAGTGTCAGCAGCTGAGAAGCACTCATGTGCTGTGCTATCCAGATCCACCTCGGTATGATTCCTGCTGGAAGCTTGCTGTGGCTCGGAACAACCCAGTTTATCAGACCCGTAACAATTGCCTGAGATATTCCGGCAAGAATAAACAGGCTGACACCGCTCCCGATACCCCACTTTGAAACGACTTCGTCCATGTAGACTATCAGCACACCGCCTATGAAGAGCTGAATAAACAGCAGTGCGGATATAACTGCAGGAGAAACACCGAAGGCTTTTGCAATCTCGAGATTTGGTTTCATGAATCCGCCGAGTATCTGCGGTAGAGCTTCCAGAGCTATCATTACCAGAACCAGAAATCTCTGGAAGTCCTGATACGCCGCCTGATCATCCGGATCAGTTAAATCCAGCTCTATTATCCCAGCACCAACTAACAGCTGAACTATAACAGATGCCGTGACTATGGGTCCTATACCCAAAGCGATTATCGTTCCACCTTTACCGGCAAAGAACGCCCTGAAGCGGGCAAAAAGGTCTATTGATTGCGGGGATAAACCAAAAAGAGGAATATTTGAAAGAACGAAATAGAGGAGAAGGATCGCTATCGTCCATCCAAATTTTTCTTTAAAGGGGACATGTCTCTTCGGCCTTGCAACGCTCGGAATTTTCTCAAAGTACGGCTGAAGTTTTCTGAGTGTTTCGTCCATTTTTCATCCTCCTGTTATTCAGAATTTATATAAAAAATTTATGTAAACTACATTGTTTCAACACGGCCTCCAGCAGCTTCAATCTTTTCAATAGCTTTTGGCGTGGCTTTAAAGACCGTAACCTTTATGGTTTTGTCAACTTTTCCCGCTCCAAGCAATTTCGTGTATCCAAGAGCAGTCAGATCAACGGAATAAACATCTCCCTCTTTTTCAGCAAGTCCGTTTTCCACGAGCCTGTCTATTATATAAGACAGTTCACCGGCGTTTAATTCCGGGCGGGAAGACAGGTATCTGTAGGTATAGCTGTCGAGCCTGCCCTCCTTCCTTAGCTCTCTCAGCGTCTCCTTCAGAGTCTGCACGGCTCTTACGTCAGAACGAATGCACTTCGGCCTGTTGAAACCGTACTTTCCTATGTCGTACCCTTCCTTTACTGCCTTGATGTACTTGTGCTTGAACATTCCGGCGTTTCCGGAACCACCTCTGCAACCCCTTCCCCTGCTGTTGTTCTTGTGCAGTCCACTGCCGCACGTTCTCGAACCCCTTATCTTCTTTACCTTCGGTTTCGGCACGATACCACCCCTTTCGCTTTTTCAATACCACTACCTCATCTTTTCAAGAAGCTTTTCGATTTCGTCGTGTTTTCCGAGATCTCCAAGCGGGTAGTGCCACTTTATGTTTTTCAGACCTTTTCTTGGAGGGTGAAGCCTGAACACTGGCTTTAGCTCTGGCAAATCCTTCAGAGTTGCCTTTCCCTCCACCACTGCTTTCGCGAATTCGTCTATTGAGGAGTACGGAGTGTTCTCTCTAACGTACTCGTCAGTCAGTCTCCTGTTGCCAACAAGTCTTCCTCTCCTTCTCAAAAGCATTGACAGCGTTTCTGCTCCAATCTCCCCGTAGGCCACGTAATCCTTCACGACCTGAAGCATTCCCCTGTACGACGGTGTGTCCGGCACGACAACGCAGTGATATCGCCTGTGCAGTCTTAGCATCTTCAGCGTGTCCTTGATTTTTCTGTTAACGTCAACCGTTCCTCTGAGTCTCACCACTGCATACACCATAACAGATCACCTTTTTATGTACATTGTCTGTTTCAGAGCCTCGTACGTCGCTCTTGCAAAGTTTATCGTTGTTTTCGTGCTTCCCTTCGTAAAAGTCCAGACATCCTTAACTCCCGCAAATTCGAGGACTTTTCTCGCCACCTCTCCTGCAACCAGTCCGAGACCTTTTGGCCCGGGTATCAGAGTAACCCTTACGCTACCTGCAGAACCGGTAACCTTGCAGGGAATTGAATGTTCAGTACCGCATCCGCACTCCCAAGAACCACATCCCCTCTGAACCCTGAATATGTTGAGCTTGGCGTTGTTTATTGCCTTCTGTATGGCTGGAGCAACCTGAGAGGCTTTACCCACGCCCACTCCAACGTAACCGTCCTTGTTTCCAACAACAGCGGTGATTCTGAACTTCGTTCTTCTACCGCTGTCCGTCATTCTCTGAACCATTGATATGTCGAGGACCTCATCGTAAAGGTCAGGAAGCAGAGTGTCAACTATTTCTGGTTCCTTGAGGGGAAGACCGCTCGCTATGGCCTCGTCCATCGTTTTAATCTTACCTTCAGCAACGAGCTTGCCAAGTCTCGTTTTTGGAATCCACTCATCTGTCATGATTATCCCCCTACATGCTCAGTATTTTTTCTTTAACCTCATCAACGTGAGAAGGAAGCTCGGAGGGTTTTAAACCCCTATCCTCGTATTTTTTAAACCTTTCAGGATTTTCCTCATAGTAAGCTGCTATGTGCTCACCCCTGATTCTGTCGTCGTCCGGAAACACTTCCTCGCTGTGAGGAACTTCGAGACCTGCTTCCACGGCACCCCTGAGCACAGCAAAAACTCTCGATCCTCTGGTTGGAGAGTGCAGGCCTATGTCGAGTACAGCTTCTCTTATTCCCGCTTTCTCCGCCATTTTGGCTATCAGCAGGCCTGTCAGGTATGCAGCGGGAGTGTTGTTTTCGTCTCCTTTCCAGCCGTAGTCTTTCAGCTTTAAAGAGTCCACAGCCACGAGAACTCTGTCTCCCTCCTCAGCGTACTCCACTATCTGGGCAATCACTCTTTTGTTCGTAATTCTGACAACAAGCCTCGGCTTCTTGGATATGAGAAGCTTGAGCCTCTTCCTGTAGTTCGTCTTTCCTTCCCTTCTTCTCCTGTACTTTACCCTATACCTCGGACCTCTTGCCAATCTAATCACCTCTTAATAATCTCCTGAGTCTGGAGGTAAGCTTTAAGGTGCGAGAGGCTCCTGAACTCTCCACCCTTGGCTTTCATATACAGCATTCTGTACGTTCTCCTGTCTATGACACCCGTATCCCTCAGCTGTCTCAGCCTCCTTCTTATCGCCCTTATCCTTATCATCCAGAGCTCTTTCTTTGGCATTCTTGCAGTTTTCTTGCCCTTTCTCCTTCCGTGTCCTCTCCTTCTCCCCTTCTTTCTTTGCGCCTTTCTCGCGTTTATCCGGGCTCTGCTTATTCCTTTTACAGGTTTTCTCTTTATGGCACCGCTCTCTATCAGCTCTCTGATGTCTTCTTTCGTGGATGCAGACGACACGTCTTCCAGAGCTTCGGGATTGATCCATATCCTGTTTTCACCGCAGTTCAGGATCTGGGCGGCAAGCCTTCTCTGAAACCTCAGGTCGCTCAAGTTACTCACCTCCCTGCACGGGGTTGAGCACTTTCAGGCCGAGCTGCTTTGCTCTATCCTCTATTGCGAGCCTCTTCTTCATGCCAACTGAAGATGCTATTCTGACTGCCTGAGTTTCGGGATTTAAGCTTTCGAGCTGGGAGGGGTTGTACACGAGAACTTCCTCTTTTCCACACGGGTGCAAACCTCTCACTTTCGAAGGAGAACCGTATCCAGCCCTGACCAGAGCTCTTCCGCTCCACTTACCACCGTACATCTGCCTGAGCTTGTTGTGCCTGCCCCTCGGTTTCCTCCAGCCCTTATCTCTCAACCTGAGCTTTTTGTGTGACTCGTACCTTCTGAACTCTGGTTTTCTGCTTTTAAGCCTTCTCCTGAGCCTCAGAAGAGTGGAAAGATTTTCCATTCTATCACCTCGGCTTTTCGACAATATATATTCCGTCCTGAAAAACCCTGACATCGAGGTTCTTTATCCTCGTCGTCTGCTCAAGGTTTGCCGCTGTCTGGCCGCACTCCTCTTTATCGATTCCCTCGACGATTATGTCGTTACCGTTTATCTTTACCTGAGCCCTGCCGACTATTTTCGACCTCCTCGGATACTTTTCGCCGAGGAAGTTCTCTATGATAACTTCGTTACCTTCAACTCTGAGCTTTACGGGGAAGTGAGAGTAAACGAGTTTGAGTTTGTACTGGAAACCCTTTGTAACTCCCGTTATCAGGTTTCTGATGTGAGAGGCAAAAGTGCCGACCATTGCCCTCTGCTTCTTCTTAACGCTGTCCGTGTAGACTCTAACCTTATTTCCGTCGACCTCTATGTGCACGTCCCTGAACTTCAGAACTCTCGAATTCTCTCCCTTCGGGCCCTTCACCTTCACCGTGTATCCCGAAATGTCGCCGCCTTCAACGCTTACCTCAACACCTTCCGGAATTTCAACAACCCTTTCGACTCTCTGCTTTAACTGAAGCATGATTATCACCCTCAGAACACGTATGCGAGAAGTATTCCACCGAGTCCTCTCTCTCTCGCCTCCCTCTGGGACATGACTCCTTTAACGGTGGACACAACGAGTATACCCATATCTCTCGCCGGCAGAAACCTCTTCTCGTACTTCTCGTACTCCGTCTTTTTAACCGAGAATCTGGGCCTTATGGCTCCGCAGTCGTTTATCCTTCCAGAGAGTTCGACGACGAACATTCCGCCCTGCCTGTTATCCTTGTACTCGAAGCTCTTTATGTATCCGTAATCCTTCATCACTCTGAGCACATTCCCAACTAACTTTGAAGCCGGTCTTATCTCGCACTTACCGGCTCCGCAGCTCTCGGCATTTTTTATCGCCGACATGGCATTTGAGAGTGTATCACTCAAGCTCATACAACCACCCGATTAGCGTGAAAAATTCAACCGATCACCAGTACTTTTTAAACCCAAGCTCGCTCGCAACTTCCCTGAAGCACTGCCTGCAGAGGTAGATACCGTACTTCCTTATGAGCCCAGACCTTCTGCCACACCTTCTGCACTGGTTGGCGCCCCTACCAAAAATCTTCTTTCTCTCCTTCAAGGCAAACACCCCTTTTCTTTTTACTAGCCTACTCGACCACAACACCGAGAGAGTTCAACCACTCCACAGTTTCTTCTCTGGTTATCCTGTGCTTCTTCCCGATTTTCGCTCTCGCAATCTTCCTTCTCGCAACCCTGTAGCCCCTTCTCTTCAGAGAGACGCACACATCCATTCCGAATATTCCCATGTCCGGGTCGTAGCTGACGCCCGGCAGGTCTATGTGTTCAGCAATTCCAAAAGAAAACTCTCCACTTCCAACCTGTCTTCTTCTGAGCCTGAACTCCTTTACAGTGAGAGCGTCTTTGAGGAACTTCAACGCCCTTTCTCCCCTGAGGGTTACTTTGACGCCTATTGCCTCGCCCCTTCTGATGTCGAAGTTCTTTATCGTCTTTTCAGCGTAAGTTGCAACTGGTTTCTGACCCGTTAACTGCTCTAAGAGCTGCATCGCTTTTTTGTGCCTCTCACCGCTCTCACCAACGCCGATGTTTATCACAACCTTGTCTATCAGTATTTCTCTCATCGGGTTCTCCATTTTCTTTGCCTGCCTTTCAACATCCGCCTGAGCAACTGCCATCAGCAACACCTCCACTAAACTCCGAGATCAATCACTGGCTTGCCACCGGGCTTCCCGACTACGAAGACGTGGTCTGCTATGGTGGTTATTTCGCCCTCTTCACCCTCTATCGTAACGAGGTTTGGTGCAGAACCCCTGACGACCTTGTACTCCTTTATGTGCCCGAGCTCTCCGGCGTGAGTGCCTCCAACGATCATCACAAGAGCTCCGTCCTCAAACTTCAGGTGATCGACTATTTTCATTTCCGGAATTTTTACGAGTATGCTGTCCTTCGTCCTGTACGTGTTGTCGGCAAGTATGTTCGTTCCGTCGAACAGGTTCAGCTGAACCTTTCCGCCTCTGACCACCGTTTTGTTCCTTATCTTGTACAGCTTTAAGTCACCGTCTTCAACTTCCTTTGGTATGTACCTGCCTTTTTCGTCAAACAGTATTCTGTACGTTTTGTCCAGTTTAGGTATGGAAATCACGTCGAACAGACCAACGGGGAATTTGTAGTCCTTCCTCACCCTTCCGTCCACGAGTATTTCTCCTGCACTTATTATTCTCCTCGCCTCTCTCGCGTTATCGGCCAGCTTCAGGTGGTCTCTGACAACCACCAGCAACGGGACCGCATTCTTGTTGTGCGGACCCGGGCCTGTTTTGACGATCCATTTAGCGGTTTTTCTCGGGATCTTTATTGTTTTGGGAGCGGAAAGCCTTTTCTGATGCATTATACCACCTTACTTCCTCTCAAGGATTTTTTTCCTGACGTCGTCAACTTCCTTAAACTCGAGAATCATGACGTTTGACGGGTGAATGGGAACTGCAACTTCCGTTCCGTCAACCTTCTTCGTAGTTGCACCGTCAACAGTAATGCGGTAGTTTTTCATGTCAACTTCAAGTATTCTACCTTCGTGACCCGCAAACTTTCCCCTCATTATCCTGACCTTGTCTCCCTTCCTGACCCTCACAGCCCTCTTTCCGTACTTCTCTCTCAGCTTCCTGCAAAGGGTTGCGTGAAGCATTTTGTGCCTCTGGTGAAGCTTTGCCCTGTAAAGGCTTTTTCTCTGCTTTTTCGGCTGTTTTGACTTCATGCTTCCACCTCAAATTATTGCGGATGCGAGAGACCCTATTTTGGTGAACCTCTCAGCCGCCTCTCTCGCAACAGCCCCTCTTATTTCAGTTCCCTTTGGATTGCCCTTGGGGTCCGTTATTACTGCAGCGTTGTCCTCAAACTTGACCCTCGTTCCGTCTGGTCTGCGGTACTCTTTCCTCTGCCTGACTATTACTGCGTAGTGAACCTGCTTCCTGATCTCGGGGCTCCCCTTCTTTACGGTAACTATGATTATGTCACCAACGCCGGCAGCGGGATACCTTCTTCTAACGCCCCTGTACCCCTTAACGGCGATTATCTCAACTTCTCTCGCTCCGGTGTTGTCGGCACACACGAGCCTTGCACCGGTTGGAAGGGCTTTCGGTACTCTTGCCCTTATGCTCTTCATACCTCCTCAGCCTCCTCAACCTTCTCAACTATCACAAAGCTCTTCGTCTTGCTTATCGGTCTGCACTCAGCAATAAGCACGACATCTCCGGGTTTTGCGTTTATGCACTTCGGGTTGTGTGCGTGAAGTTTGCTCTTCTTTTTCAGGTACCTCTCGTACTTTGGAACGTATCGAAGCATCTCCCTCTCTATCACTGCGGATTTTTCGTACGTCTTTACGACCCTTCCCCTGAAAACCTGCCCTCTTACGGGCAGGTTACCGTGGAAGGGACAGTTTTTGTCATCACACTCCCTTTCAGGAGGTCTGACATCCAAACCTATATCTCTCATCATCATCACCTACAGACAGTTTTTGACCTTTTTATTATCATGATACCTTTCTTAATCCTGTCCTCAGGTCTGAAAGCTATCAGATCTCCCCTCACCCTGAGCACCCAATTTTTATACTTAACGCGAAACGTCCTTCCGGACTTCTCTATCGTCTTAACACCCCTATCTGTCTTTATCTTCAGAGTTTTCATCGTTTCATCCACCACAACACCTTTAATCCCGATTTCACAGGGGTTCGGGCTGTCAGCAACTTCAACCTCCAGACCTATCCACTCATCAGCTATAACGAGGGCGGGGGAGTTCTTCAGCTTCAACAGCGATAACCCTCCTCAGCCAGACTGAGCTTTATTCTTGCTATATCCCTCTTTATCGCTTTCAACCTGCCCGGATTTTCGAGGGCACCACCGCTTCTTGAGAGGGTTCTGAGCTTCAGAAGTTCAAGTTCCAGTTCTCTGAGCTTTTTTATCTTATCTTCCCTGTTCATTTCTCTGATCTCCTTCATCTTCACGCCACATCACCTCACTCGCCACCCTTTTCTTCTGCCTTTTCCTCTTCAGCTTCACCCGTTTCTGCTTCACCAGTTTCTTTTTCTTCCACAGTCTCACCGGACTTTTCAGCTTCGTTACTCCCACCAGTTTCGCCCGTTTCGCCTGGCCTGATGTCTTTAACTTCGAACTCGTCCGGCAGAGTTACGTCTGGAGGTATTATCTTGACCGTCACTCCAAGCACTCCGAGCTTCTTTATGGCTATGTCAAATCCCGTTTTCACCATGCTGCAAGCTGGTTCGCCTGTGTGCACCATCGTTCCGGCAAGGAACTTCTCAGTTCTCGCCCTTTCGCTCGTGAGCTTTCCACTGATTATTATCTCACAGCCCTTGGCTCCGGCGTCCATTATCCTGTAAAGAAATCTGTACCCAGCTTTTCTGAAGTACCATCCCCTTTCCAGCGCTCTTGCAAGTAGCGACGCCATCAGCTGTGCGTTGAGTTCTGGCTTCTTTATTTCCTCAACGTTTACCTGAGGGTTTTCGATTCCAAACTCTTTGAGCTTCTCGGTTAGAGCCTTTATTCTTCTCCCACCTTTACCTATGACGAGACCCGGCCTTTCCACGAACAGCGTTACCTGAGTGCCCAGAGGAGTTCTCGTTATGTCTATTCCACCGAACCCTGCGTTTCTGATTTCCCTGTGCATCCACTCTTTTACGTTCATCTTTTTCACTCTGTCCTCCACAAACTTTCTCTCTACTGCCATTTCAGCACCTCTTAAGCCTCTTCCTTCGCTTCAGCCACGAATTCGACAGTCGTGTACACTTTAAACCTCGGAGTTGACCTCCCGTAAGCTCTTGGCATGTACCTCTTGAGCTTTCTACCCATTTTTGCTTGGGCGTGCGTTATTACAAGCTCATCCTTGTCCAGCCCCTTGTAGTCTGCGTTAGCCTCCAGGTTCTTCAGAACCTTCAGCATGTACCTCGCAGCTTTTTGAGGATACCTGCCAGCGTACCAGCCTTCAAGCCCCTTTCGATGTGGGACTTTTTTCTTGTGCCTTCTGAACGGAACTGCTCTTTTCATGGCAATCACTTCTTCAAGGTACTTCTTCGCCTCCTCGATTTTCATTCCTTTAAGTTCCCTGCATATCTCCATGGCGTGCTTAAAGCTTATCGGCATTTCGTAACCCATGGCTCTGACGGCTTTTTCCAGATTTTCAGGAGTGTACGCATACCTGACGCGAGCCATTTAACCACCTCATTTGAGCGGAACGAACTTGCTGCTCCTCGTAGCTCCGACACCGGGTCCGCTGTGCTTCTCGAACTTTCTCGTCAGGGCGAACTCTCCGAGTCTGTGTCCTATCATTTCGGGCTTTATTTCCACCCTGATGAAGTCTTTGCCGTTGTGAACGAAAATCGTCTTTCCAACCATTTCGGGAAGAATCACCATGTCCCTGCAGTGAGTTCTCACGCTGTCTTTTTTCCTGAGTTTTCTTAGCAGCTTTTCCTCCTGCTCGGTAAAACCTCTCTTAATCTTTCTCCTCTCCCTCGCAGGCAAAAGCTCGGCTATCTGTTCCAAACTCATCTGCTTGAGCTCCTCTATCGAATATCCTCTATACTTAAACTCCTTCGGCCTTACCACCTTACTCTTCAGCGCCATTATCCTTACCTCCTGCACCTTATATTTTAAGCGATGAGCGTAATCTAAAAAATAAATTTGTTAATTACTTCCTCACACCCGTCCTCCTCGCAGCTATACTGCCAACCTTCCTGCCGGGTGGCGCATTTCTGCTAATGGTCTTGGGTCTTCCAACGTGCTGGTGCTTGCCTCCACCAAACGGGTGATCAACAGCGTTCATCGCAACGCCCCTCACTCTCGGCCACTTTGCCGCTTTACTCTTCATCTTGTGGTACTTCTTGCCGGCTTTTACGAAGGGCTTGTCCGTCCTTCCGCCACCTGCAACAACACCCACCATCGCTCTGCACATCGGGTTGAACCACTTGAGCTGACCGGAAGGCATCTGAACGAGCACCCTGTCCTCTTCGTGGGAAACAACCAGAGCAAAAGTTCCGCTCGCTCTCGCAAACTTTCCACCATCTCCTGGCTGGGATTCCACGTTGCAGACAGGAACTCCCTCCGGTATGTTTTTCAGAGTCATTATGTTCCCCGGCTTCAGCTCGACCGCTTCTCCAGCCTCTATTACGTCGCCAATACCCATGCCCTCAGTCGCTATCACGTACTCCTCTCTCCCGTCCGGTAGTTTTACGAGGGCTATTGGCGCATTTCTCGCCGGATCGTGCTCTATTGCCATGACCTTAGCTCTTATAACTTCCTTCGTGAAGGGCAGATGCCTCAAATCTGCCTTGTACTTGTGAGACGGAGCCGTGTACGTGGGGGTTCCTCTCCCCCTGTTCTGGGAAATTATGCGCTTACCCATTTCAAACCACCTCAGTACACTCCAAGTCTTGAAAGTACTTCTTCAGCTGAATAATCCGGACTCAGCTTTATGTACGCCTTTTTCTCGCCCTTTGGCGTTATCAGGGTGTTCACTTTCTCAACCTTAACGTTAAACAGCCTCTCAACTTCTTTCCTTATTTCAGGCTTCTTTGCGTGCGTATCGACTATTGCAGTAAGTATATTTTTCTCCAGTTCCGCCGTACTCTTTTCTGTTACGAGGAAGCACTTAATCAGCATAACCAACCCTCCAAAACGTTCAACGCCGATTTAGTCCAGAGAGTTAACCTGCCTGCATGAGTGCCTGGAGCGAGCAGTTCCACGTTCAGGTCTTTTGCAAGAACAACATCCACACCGGGCAGGTTTCTTACAGCGTTCATAACCGGAGAGAGGTTGCCGACGACTATGAGCAGGCTCTTCTTTACCTTGTACCTCCTCCCTCTCATCTTGCCCCTGCCAGCTCTGTACCTCTTGCTGTTTGCCGCTTTCTGGATGTCTTCGTAAACGCCCACAGCCTTTAACGCAGATACAGCCTCTTTTGTTCTGGAAATGTTCTCGAACTCGTCCACAACGACCTTTGGTAAGTCACCCTCAAAGACGTGATTTCTCGCCCTGACGATATCGGCGTTTGCCGTTGCAGCTATGGCTGACCTGAGAGCTTTTCTCATCTCCTTTCTGTTTATCTTTTCGTCCCACTTTTTCTGCGGTTTTGGTGGGTGACATCTCCTTCCCTTAACCGCCTGAGGCACCTTTGCGGCTCTGCTTCCGGTTTTAAGCCTTGGAACTCTCGCATAACCGTGTCCCGGACCCCAGTTCTCAGCGGCGTAGTCGATTCCCGAAAGCGGGTTTGGGCCGTAGGGCTGTCTCCTGTGACTCTGAATTGAGTGGACGGCTTTTCTTATTATATCCGGCCTGAAAGCTTCTTCGAATACCTCAGGTAGCTCGATTTCCTCGACAACATCTCCGTTGAGGGATAAAACCTTCGCTTTCATCTTCATCTCCCCTGTTTGGAAGTTGTGCTAACGTAAATTAGATTGACACCATCATAGCTGGCCTTGGGCGGCCTTATGGCGTCCCTCACTCTAACAAGCCTCTTAACACAGCCGGGAACGCTACCGGCTATGAGCATGTACTGATTCCTGACCACTCCGTAGTGCGGAAATCCACCGGAAGGTGTTATTTCCTCTCCGTTGTCTCCTATCTTGATTATTCTCTTGTTGTACTCCGTCCTCTGGTGGAAACCCATCTGTCCTGCCTGCGGAACTGTCCACCTTATGTGGTGAGGATTCCATGGCCCGAGACAGCCAACTCTGCGGTGTTTGCTGCTTCTCGCGTGTTTGGCATCGAGGGTTATGACGCCCCACCTCTTTACCGGACCCTGAAAGCCCTTGCCCTTTGTTATCGAAAGAACGTCAACTATTGCACCCTCTTCGTAAACTTCGCCAACGCTTATCTCGTTTCCGAGCTTCGATATTGCGTAGTCGAGGGCAGAGGACACGTCTCCTCCAATCTTGTACTCCATGACGTCCGGAACCTTTTTCGGAACTCCTGTAATCAGGTATGGCTGGGTGTAGGTTATCACCCTGACCTCGGCAGCATCCTCAATCTCCCTGAGCTTCTCGGGATTTCCGTTATTTTTCGGAATCTGTAACCTTCTCGAAAGCTGGGAGTCGAGGTCAGATGCCCACACCTCACCAGCTATTTCCAGACCGTATACGGTCTTTCTGTAAACCCTAATTCCCGCAACCTTCATGGGCGGACATTCTATAACGGTTACAGGTATTACTATCTCCTCCCCGTAAGTCGGGGAGTTCTTTCTGTCATCGACTATCACAACATGCGTCATGCCGGCCTTGTAACCGGCAAAGCCGAGTGGTCTTGTTTCGCTGCATTCGGGCCAAGCCCTTATCCTTGGTACGATTCTGCTAGCTCTCTTTCTCGGGCTGTATGCAAGGGAGCCTCTTCTCGGCCTGTGTTCCTTCATTACCTACCACCTTTCCCGGTGTTTAATTTTTAAACTTTTCAGGTTTCAAACCTTCGATTACCCTAAATTCTAAATTCGACTCGCTTCTCCGTCCGGTCTCCTGCATGCCCGTTCACCGCTCAGGCGAACTTCGCACGAAGTTGTAAACTGAAAGGCACGCAAGCACGGCCTCTTCAAGTCTCACGGTCTCGGTTCCCTGATCCGGAACCAGATTCCACACCCTTCCCGTGAGCTTTACTCCGAGCCTCTCAGCGATTTCCTGAACTCCCTCTTTCGGATTTCCAAACACGAACACTGGATTTCTTACCTCTTTCAGCTCTTTCAGAGACGGAACCTTACCTCTGCGGGAAGTAACAACTACCTCTTCCCGGTTAAATACCTCTGCGAGCTCCACTACTCTAACTCTGTAACCCCAGTACTCCCGGGGGTTCTCAACCTCAACCACCAACGGTTTCTTCGAACAGACCCTGACGGTTACGCGGGCACCCCTTTCGAGATTGCAACCCTTCAGGAGTGCCAGGGCTTTGTATCCTATATCGACCCATCGCGTACCGTCAGGACCAACCCGTCGTATGACGCCTTCCCTTACCTCACCTGTTTTTAAAGTTTTTGGCTTGTGGGATGGTATTTTCAGGGGTGGTAACACTCCAGCGTACTTCAAGCTGCGCTTGATCGGTATCAGACTTTTCCTGAGGTACTGCGGGGTTACCGCATATTCGAGCAGACTGGAGATGTAGTCGGATTCGTCAAGGCGGGGATCTCTGTAAACCAGTATTTCGTCCACTCTGAAAATAGATGCAGCTCTCGCTATCTGACCGACCTTGTACGCCTTTATCTTCGGATCCCTTTCGTTCAGGAGAGTAGATGAGGGTATGGCTATTGCGGTATTCAATTTTTTTCACCTTATTCAGTTTTTTACCTTCAGACCGTTCACAGCACTGCTTTTTAAATTGCTCTCAGTTAATACTTCACGGACTGTAATCGTTTAAGCCGTCAAGTAAAAAGGCTATAATGCAAACCTGCCGAAGCAGAAGCATGAAGAGCACCAAAATAAAAACACTCAGAAGGTTATCCCAGCTCGTCTTTCTGTTTGTCGTTCCGTACACCTTTGCATTTTACAGACTCGCTTTTCTGTACCTTCTGGTTGCCGGTCTGATCTCCTCCGTAGCCGTGGGTCGTGCATTCTGCAGCTGGGTCTGTCCTCTCGGAACCCTTTACGAGTTTTACGGCACAGTAACGAATAAAGAAAGGCCGAGGTACCACTGCAGAACAGGATGCCCGTATTCCATCCCGATAGGTTTGATGAACAGGTTCAGCCTGTTCAGAATCAGGAGGGACGAGAGTAAGTGCAAACACTGCAACGTCTGCGTTTCGAGCTGTCCGGTCGGCGTGTTTGATGCTGAGACTTACGAGAAATCATGCATGCGGTATGCGTGTATAAGGTGCCTGACATGCATAAGCTCATGCCCGAATTCCGCTCTGAGCTTCTCTTTGACCTTCAGCAACAGGCAGAGTTAAAAAAGGTCTTTCAGGTAAATCCTGTATTTTCCGAGTTTACCCCCGTAATTTCCAGCAGTTATCTTGACTACACCCGGTATCCTCGTGGCTGCGAGTATGCACCTTCTAATCGCCTCAGCAACGACCTCCTCACTCAATCCGTTAATCACGATTTCGTAAACGGCTCCCACTCCTTCCGGCACCTCGGAGTCGACCACACCTCTCAAAGAGGGCACGTACTTCTCGTTTGTTGTTGCTTTTAAAAACCGGTACCTGTTTGCCCCCACCTTGGATCCCGATGCAACTATTCCACCGGGGAAGGGCGTTATCACACCCTCCATTTCTTTCACAGCATTAACGCCAGCCATAGCGGCTGACAAAGCGGAGGGCTGATTGACGCCCATTATGAAGACGTTACCTCCGGCAACACCCCTAACAACTCCAAAATCGTTCTCAACCACGAATTCTCCTTCCATCACCGGTATCGCCCAGCACTTTCTTCCGTTAACTTCAACCTCCCTTTCGTACCCGTCTCCGAAGTACCTCAGCTTGTTTCCAATGTCGAACCTGTCCTCCGCACTTTCCAGTCCGTCAAAAGCGTTTGCAGTTGGAGCTGTCAGGACGCACTGGCCTATCCTCGCAATAAGCTGGTTTTTCAGCGCTTTTTTCGAAGTGTGGGATATCAGTATGCTGATTCCAGCCCTTCCGTCGGGAGTTTCTTCAAAGCTCAGCGTTTTTTCCACGCCAGCCTCTGCGGGGCACATTATCATTGAGGTTGCAAAACCGCACGCCTCCTTAGCAGCAATTTCGGCAAGGCAGTGATTGTAAGCCGTTATTACAACTCTCGAAACGTAAACGTCAAAAGCCTCGCAGAAAGTGTCCTCTACCTCCACGCCGTTCACAAACATGTCTGCAGGGTGAGTTAATAAATATTAAACACTTTTGAATTTTGAAGCAACTCACGACTTTACGGATTCCAGACTCGCTTTCAGAGCGTCCATGAGCGATTCGGCGGCCTCGACCTCTTCACTTATCTTGACCTCCTTACCCGCAAGTTTGGCGTCTATAAGCTTTATCAGAGCTTCCTTGTACTCGTCTCTGAACTCTTCAAGCCTCAGCGGCTTCTTCATGGCTATCACAAGCTTTTTCGCGAGCTCCAGCTCTTCTTCACTCACGTCAACTGACACTCCCCAGCCCGGTATCTCTTCGGGATTTCTTATCTCATCGACGTAGTGCAGTTTTGCAAGCAGAATGCCACCGTCAAAAGCTTTCAGCGCTATCAGGTTTTCCCTGCCCCTCATTCCGATCTTTCCGAGAGCCATGCTCGACGTTTCTTTCATTGCCTCCTTGAGCAGGTAGTATGCTTTTTCACCGCCCTTGTCCGGGACGAGGTAGTAGAATCCGCTGTAGTAAATCAGGTTCAGCTCAGACGGATCAAAGAACTGCTTTATCTCAAGATTTTTAACCGATTTAAGCGGTATCTTTTCAAAGTCTTCCTCAGTGAGAATTACGTATTCGTTCTTGGATATCTGGTATCCCTTTACGATTTCATCGTTTGAGACTTCCTTTCCGCACTTTTCACACACCTTTCTGTACCTTATTCTGCCACCGTCTGCAGAGTGCAGGAGTGTAAATTTTACCTCCTTTGTTACAGTTGCCGGGTACATTTTGACGGGAATACTGACGAGCCCGAAGCTTATCGACCCCTTCCAGCTCGCCCTCATGTACACCAGTCTGTTCTAACGGGTTATAGAACTTTTGAAATGATGGAGCTGCGTTCATATTTAAAACGTAACTAAACGGGCAGACATTCCTCAACGCTCTTGTCGTTTCTCAACCTGACGAAAACAGGAGCTCTGAGTTTTCCATCTCCGGTTTTCTCGAGAAACTCCACCTCGCAGACGTATACGGGTTTAACCCAGTGGACTCTCCTTTTGAACTCGGGCAGTTTTTCGATGCTGTTAAACTTCTCAACCTCTATTTCCCTGAGTCTGTCGTAAAACCAGTCTATAAATTCTCTTGTAAAACCCGTCCCCACCTGTCCCGCGTGAACGAATTTTCCGTTGTCGTAAAAAGCCAGAACGAGAGAACCGAACTTCCCCTCTCTTTCACCCTCCCCCTCGAGCCAGCCGACAACAACACAATCAGCAGTGTTTCTTTTTTTGAGTTTTAACCACAGACTGCTCCTTTTTCCGGGAAGGTAGGGGCTTCCAAGTTTCTTCGCCATGATTCCTTCAAGACCCATGTCGATTGCTTTCCTGTACAGCCTCTCACCAGCACCGTTTCCGCCTGTAAAGGTTTCGGATACAGCACACCTCCTCGCTTTTTCCGTGATTTTTTCGAGGATTTCCTTTCTTCTCTCAACAGGCTCGCTGATCAGCCAGCCCCTGCTGTCTTTGCCGGCGTTGACAGAGCTGTAAAGCACGTCAAAAGCAATGTAAACAGCCGGTATTTTCCGGGAAAGAATTTCAATTTTCGTCCTGCTGTCAACGTGCTCTCTCTGCTGCAGCAGCTGGAAAGAGGGTTTGCCTTCCCTGAAAACCACGATTTCTCCGTCGAAAATGGCGCTGGTTTTTGAAAAGTCGAGCAGGCTTTCGACGAGCTCCGGATACCTGTAAGCTATTTCCAGAAGTCTCCTGTTCTGCAGTCTCACCCTTTCCCTGTCTGTATCCACGAAGGCTATGCACCTCGTTCCGTCCCACTTCACCTCGTAGAGCCACTCTTCGCTATCGAAAGGTGAGCTTTTCATAGCGAGCATCGGTTTTATTCTGG
>JALVYA010000002.1 GCA_027038095.1 Archaeoglobaceae archaeon | reverse complement strand
CGGGACTGGCCCCTCAAGCCAGCGCCTTTTCCTGACTCGGCAACCCCCGCCTGATCTCTCTTAATCCAGCGATGTTTAAATCTTTTTTGCTGTGTCGAACTCAGAGATGTTTAAGACAGAAACTTTGAGACAAAATTTAAAAATGCTCAATCAGATGCTACGTGGTGTTACAGGTACTGATGCGTGCGATTTCAGACACCATTAGCATTCTCAGAATTGTAATTCCGGCCATCTTCTTCGGGCTCCTCATTTCAAACTACATGTACTCGATACCCGTATTCAGGAAACTTGTCGAGCTGATATCCTCTCTTACCTCAAGGTTCGGCATGAAGAGCGGTACAGCCGTTGCCGCATTTCTGATTCATCCGGTGGTTGCGTACACCATTCTGTCCGAGCTTCACAGAGACGGCGTAATAGACGACAGGGAAGCAGTAATAGCCGTTCTCGTCGGAACGTTTCCGAGAACCCTCAGACTCGTCATGGTCTTTCTCATACCCATAGCCATTCCGACTCTCGGCGTGTGGGGTATTTACTACATACTGCTCATACTGCTCACGAGAGGTGCAATTTCTGTTTTCGGCATTCTCATTGCGAGAAGGACTCTGAACGGAAAAAGAGAGCTGAATCTTGAAATTCCGGAGATAGGACTGAAGGATACTCTGAAAAGGTTTGCGAGAATATCTCTCACCCTCTCCATTACTGTTTTTTCGGTCATGTTCGTATTTGACCTCGGATTTCTGAAATACCTGGAGTCCTTTGCCTCCGGTCTCTCTGCCTTTGGATTGCCTCCTGCGTCAGTTGTGGTTGTGGCTACAGGCTTTCCGAGCATGCTCGCAGCAATTGCAACTGCCGGTTCTCTGCTCTCAAAAAACCTGCTTTCGGGAAAAGCTCTGCTGATTTCTCTGTTTCTCGCTTCGATATGCCACTCCTTCGTGGAGGTGTCGAGGAACACGTTTCCGGTGGCAGCCTCGATAATGGGTAAGTCTCTCGGACTTAGAGTTGCCACAGTAGTTTTGATAAGCAGGATTGCCGCCAACATTCTGGCTCTGCTTATACTTGTGATATTCTGAATGTGGTTGAAGGCAGTACAAGTAGTATTCAGCATTCAAACCTGATGTTTAATATTAACGTTTATATTTAAATTAATCAAAAATTAAAACTTAAACGAATTCAAGTTCGTAACCCTCAGAAAAAACTTCCATTCCCTTCTGGGTTGGAACAACAATCTTGAATCTGCCGTCCTTCACGACTTTCACGAGACCCATGCTTTCAAGCTGTCTTACGTACTTCTTTACGGTATTCCTCGACATCTTGAACACGTCCATGAGTTCTGCGATGTTAACCCTCTCTCCAACCCTGCTCTGCATGTAAACGTGTCTTAAAATTTCGTAACACTTGACAGGCATGTTCTGCTGTGCTGGTTTAGCCCTGACGAGGTTGCATTCCTTGTACAGCAGTCTGAGTTCCTTCTCTTCGAGAATTTCCGGATCGACGGTAAAGATAACAACGCCTTTACCGAGCAGATGCACGGTATCTCTTATTTCCTGAACAAATTTGAGCACATCATCAAAGCTATTTTCCATCAGCAGGTAATCGAGCTCGACGAGCACGACGTTGTTCCAGCCCGGAACGCTGATAATCGTTTTTTCCACGATTTTCGGGTCTGGAGAAACGAAGTCTTTACCCTTTTTACTGGATATTCTGTAGTTTCTGGCTCCTTTAATTTCTATGTACCTTGAAATAACCGTAGCGTTACAGCCACATTTCAGGAAGTCTTCGACGATGTCCTCACACAGAGCGCTGTCAGTTACCAGATAAACCCTGCCTCTCTCGAGGTCGTACTTGAGTACCCTCCTGAGGATTCTGCTCTCGGCCTCTATTTTCATGCTCACGTCCCTCGCAATAACTGAAAAACCGCTGATTTCGTTTTCACCGTAGATTGGAGAAATCGTTACCTCAACGTTTATTACGTCTCCATTTTTTGTAACTCTCCTCGTCTCGTAGGTCATTGAAGTTATTCCCTCTGAAATCTTTCTGAGTATGAGTTCAGTTTCACCTTTCAACTCTTCGGGAAGTAAAGAGTCTGCGTGCATGTTCAACGCTTCTTCCCTGCTCCAGCCGAACATCCTTTCCGCAGTTCTGTTCCAGCTCGTAATTTTACCATCGAGATTAACGGAGTATATTGCGTCGCTTGAGTTCTCGACTATATTGGCGAGGTATTCCAGCTCTTTCTTGCTTCTTACAAGCTCTATGGTTTTTTCCTGAAGCTGTGTGTACGCCTTTCTCAGCTCTTCTTCAGACTTCTTTCTTTCAGTGATATCCCTGATTATCACAGCGTACATGCCCGCAACTTTTGTGAGCGTGACGTCGACCTGTATTTTTGTCCCGTCGACTCTCATACCGATGCTTTCGAATCTTATGCTTTCCCTCGCCTCATTCATTTTTCTCTCCCATAAACTGCGCTGGCTTTTTGGAACCAAAATCGAGTAGTGCTTTCCCACGACGTCTTTTGCCCTGAAACCAAATGTTTTCTCAGCACCCCTGTTCCAGCTCACTATTTTACCCTCTCCGTCGAGGGATATCACAGCATCCACGACGTTTTCCACCACGTTAGCGAGGTAACGCATTCTCTCCTCAGCCTTCTTCTTTCTGGTTATGTCTCTGCAAACAGCCCTGTACCCCACCAGTTCTGAGGAACTGGAAAAGAAAGGTTTAAAAGAGACTTCAGCAAAAACGGTTCTTCCGTCTCCTGCAATGAATTCGAGTTCCAGTCGCGTATCGTTTTTACCGAGTTTGATTTCTTCTTTCAGAAATTCGTTTATGCTTCTGCCCACGACGTCCTCGTATCCCAGAATGTCCCTGACCTTGGGGCTTGAGTACGTGAACTTCAGGTTTTCGTCGAGCTCGAAGACCCAGTCGTTTATTTCCTCCACGAGATTTCTGTACCTTTCCCTGCTCTTCCTCAGCTCCTCTCTCTGCTGAAAAAGGACGTTTGCCGTGTAGTTAAACGCGTTTGCGAGCTCTTCGAGCTCATCGCCGGTGTCAAGCTTGACTGCAACCATTTCGCCTTTCATCAGTCCCTCGAATCCCTTTTTTAAGACGTTTACGGGCTCTGTTATGGTTCCGGCAACGAAAAAAGATATTCCCACGATTATTATAAACATGTATATGACGTAAACGTAAACCGTATCCTCCGGAGCGTGAAGTGAAGCGAGAAAGAGGGCTAACGACAGAATTGAGAAGAAAAGAGATATGGATACCATCTTTGCAAATACCGGAACCCTCATCAACCGTTTTTCTGTAAGACCTTATTAAAAAAAATTATCAAAATACCGCTCCAGATTATTATGATGTAGAAGCTGATGCAGAAGTCGGGAAGAGAATAAACAGCTAATGAGTCCAGTCAACGATTCGGACTTCTACTCCTTTAGCATTTCCACACTTTTTGGCTGTAGCCGTTACAGCTTTCTTTATCTCCTCAGCAGTTGGGCACGGAAAAGCCTTTCCCACGGGGTATCCCTTGCTTATGCAGGACGACAGGACTATTGTGTCCGCGCCCTTAGCAATCAAAGCCCTGACTTTTGACGCAACTTTCTTGCCCGGGCAGCCTCCGCAGGTCATAATTCCTACAAGCTCCACTTCCTCATCAACTCCCTCAAAAGCTCCGGTTTTGTTCTTCATGCTGCTCAGACAGGATGCTGCTGGACAGAAGTCTGCTACTATTTCACACCTTATCAAACCAACCTTCATAGATTGGTTTCGTTTTTTCCAGTTATTAATTTTTGGTTTATTTTGGAGAAACCTAATTTTGGATTAATTTTTAAGCAAAAACTAAATATACTGTGTAATCTTTAAACCAAATCGAGGTGATTGGTTGAATGATGAGCATGCTGGAGGAGATGGCAGTACTGCTGATAACGGGTCTGGGAGTTGGATTTGCAAGCGGTTTGCTCGGAGTAGGAGGCTGCTTCATAATGATACCCGTTCAGTACTGGGTCTACACGGCAATGGGTATGGATCCACAAACAGCGACAATGGTTGCCTTCGGAACCAACCTGATGGTCGTGTTTCCAACCGCAATGAGCGGGGCGTATGCCCACAGCAAAAAAGGGTACGTCTGGTGGAAAGCGGCAGTCGTGCTTGGAGTAACGGGTGCAGTTGGAGCGGTGATAGGTTCATCAATCGCAGCAATTCTGCCAAAAAACGTTCTGAGAATTCTCTTTGGTCTGGCAGTCGTTATCGGGAGCCATCAGGATGCTCACGGCCAGAGCTTCGGAGAGTGAGAGAGAACCCGTGAAAAACCCGCTCATCTGGGCTGCATGGGGTTTTCCGCTCGGCATAGTTACCGGAATAATAGGAATAGGTGGTGGAGTTCTGATGGTTCCGGTAATGGTCGTAGCGCTGGGATTTGGCATGCACCTTGCAGTCGGAACATCAACAGCTCTGATGATATTCACGAGTCTGGGTGGTATTGCCGGCTACATTTACAACGGATTGAGAGCGGGCGTTCCTTTCACATCACCCATAGGCCACCTCATCGGATACGTTAACGTAGAATCGGGCTTGCTTCTGGCTGCGACAAGTGTTCTGATGGCTCAGCTTGGTGCCAGAGCAGCTCACAGACTTCCTGCAAAGAAGCTCAAGTACATATTCGTCATCGTCATGCTTTACATGGGCTGGAAGATGATAGAAAGCGGGATTGGATTAAACCTGTTTTAATTTTTTTATTTTTTGTCCGGTTTCAGAATCTAATGACGAAGTTTAACGGCAAATGACAAGTAAACCCTCAGTAAACCAGATAAAACTCAACTCCGGCGATTATCAGCAGAGCTGCTGCTAAGAACCTCAAATTGAAGATTTCAAACCTCCTGACAAACAATCCCGAAAGCAGGTATGTGAAAATGGGATAAACACTTATGAAAGTTTCGACCAGACACACGCCGTAGTGATACAGAGCCACATACCTGAGGAAGTGCCCGAAACCGACGAAAACGCCGCCGAGAACGAACGGCAGGTAATTTCTGCTGAACTTTATTTCTCCGGTGTACGCATACTCTGCATCCCTCGCAGAGCTTTTTGAGTGTTTTACAGATTCATCAATCGCAGCAATTCTGCTGAAAAAGTTAGCAAAACCAGCAAAATTCGAGCCAATGAAAACGAGAAACAGGTAGAACACTGCAAGAGATGCAACGTATCCGAGAGCTGTTCCAGTTACGGCTTCTAACCCAGCGCTTGCCGTTTGAACGAGCATACCTTCCTTTGCGAATACAGAAGCGAGAGCGGACAAAAAGCCGGTCGCAATGCCAAGTGTAACTCCGAAAACGTCTTTTACGACTCTGAACGTCAGCAC
>JALVYA010000001.1 GCA_027038095.1 Archaeoglobaceae archaeon | reverse complement strand
TACACGACGATACTTGTGGACAGGGCATTTCTGGGGGAATTCGAGTACAAGGGTACTGCGCTCGCTTCAGACGTTGTTCCCGCTGCAATTCAGTGTTTTGTCCACTCCGGGAGTTTTGAAGATTGCCTGATTAAAGCGGTCTCTCTTGGAGGAGATACGGACAGCATAGCCGCAATAGCAGGTGGGTTGAAAGCCCTGAAAAGCGAGCCTGTGCTGAGCTTCAAGCTCGAAGTTGATGAGGAGGAGCTGAAAAGAGCTGAAGAGTTAGCAAAGAGGCTGTGGAAGGTTTACGAGTTCATATCCTGATTTTATCCCGATTTCGGACGTGAGCTTCACTCCTTAATCCTCGAAGTGCCGGGTGGCAGCAATCTGGCAACTTCGTCGGGAGTTGCAATCCCTCTAACAATGTGGTTGTTTCCGGACATCTCCACGAGCTTCTTCGCCACGAGCACGGCAACCTCGCTCTGGGGCAGGTCACCTATTTCCACTTCAACGAAGTAGTCGCAGTGCTTCTTTACGGCACTCACGGGCCCCGCTAAGAGCCTGAGCTTCTCCAGCTCGACTCCAACAGCACAGTTAAGCTCCACGTTCAGGTAGTTCCTCTTTCCCTCGATGTAGAAGCTTCCTCTCGCCAGATACTCTCCGTGCTTCGCAGACCTCTTTACCTGTTCTGGTTTAACGTAGTAAACTTCCCCGCTGTACTTACCCTCTTTCCAAAGGGTGGAGTAACTTGCAGCAAACTGAGCAGCTTCCTCTATGCTCGTTTCTGGAGCCTCCTGACCCCTTTTGAGTATAACCACTGGTGCTCCGGGAGTTTGAGTGTGGAAAAACAGGTCTTTGCTTTCCATGTATCTGGAAACTATTTCCTCGTTCATCCTGGCGTTTCTCCCTCCTATCACGAGGTATCCGTCCGAAGTGATCGTCCACCTGAAGCGTTCGTACCACTCTCTCTTCCTCACAACTCTTATGCTTCTGGCCAGCTTTCTCGCTTCGAGCTCTTCAGCTTTCTTCATCTCTTCCTTCGTTTTGTCTATCGCCTTCAGCAATCCGTCTATTTTCGACTTTATCTTCTTCGCTCTCTCGTAGTACATCTCGGCAATCTGGGGGAGAGTTCTGTCAAGCGACAGCTCCAGCTCGAGACCGTCCATTGTGATGGTTACGCTGTTCTTCTCAGGATGCACCGATTTGACGACTTCTGATAGCTTAGAGCTTTTCACGATTCTTTCTATTTCCTGCCAGCTCTTTTCTTTTCTCGCCTTTATGAATGCCGAGTGTATTGCCTCAACCCTGCTCCAGTTTTCGTATATGTAGTCTCCCGTCTTCCTGAGCCTCTCGAACTCGCTTTCGAACTCTTTGAGCTTTTCAAGCTGCTTTTCGAGTCGTTTGCTCAACGCATTGACTTTTTCCTCTTTTTCCTCACTCTCGCACTCTCTCACAACGAGTTCCGTGTAGTACTCGTCAAGCGCCTCGTTAAACGTGTTGAAGTACTTCTTCTCGTATTCTGCGTAGTACTGCAATTCTACAGGAAGAACGTCCACGTATTTTCCGTCCTTCAGGACTATGTGTGGTTTGAAGTTGCCCTTCACAATTGCATCGAAAACTTCCCCAATCGCTCTGGCTATCCTCTCGACTTCTTCATCAGATACCTCTGAAGCTTTCTTGTTCTTGTCAATTCCAGCTCTCAGGCAAACTTCCTCAGCGTACAGACCTCCGAGACCGTTCATGGCGAGGACTCTGACGACATCTCTCTTCCTCTCCTTCTCGCTCTCAAACAGTTCTCTGAGCTTTTCGGTGCTGAGGTCAAACGGCGTTAACTTTGGTTCGGGGAATTCGTACTTATCCCCACTTTTGAAAATTCCGTGCTTTAACGGCATCACTATCTCGAAGTCGTCTCTGCAGAGTATGACGTTTCCTTTGGAAAACAGCTCGGCAACGACCCGGTATCTCTTCTCTTCCCCGCCTTTCCATCCCCTGAACGTCAGAACCACCACTCTATCGAAGTCGTGCTGTTCAACACTTTCGAGTCTGAACCCCTCGAGGTGCTTTCTGAGGAGCATGGCGAAGCTTGACGGCAGGCGAGGTGCTTCCCTCGGAAACTTTGTCAGGTGTATTCTCCTGCCAGCTTCCACCACGAGGTCTTTTCTGCCAGCTCCCCTGAGTTTAAACCTGATTTCGTCAGGTACGTGGTGATAGACCTTTTCGACCCTTGAATCTGTGAGCTCCTGCAGTTCCGTCACACACGCTTTGATGTCTGCTGAGGTCATTGAAACCTTCATCGTATCAGCTCCTTTCAGCTCTTTTGGCAGCAAAACTCAAAAAAGCTCGGCAGGCACGACCTGATTGGCTATCAGGTCTGAATACCTCTCTCTTTCCCTCGTGACGTAGACTTTTTCACCGTTTACGAGCAACTCCGCACACCTTCTCCTTCCGTTGTACTGGCTGCTCATTGAGAAACCGTAAGCCCCCGTGTCGAAGACAGCTATTATGTCTCCCTTCTCCACCTTCGGCAGCTTTCTATCCCTGGCTAAGATGTCTCCGCTCTCGCATATGGGGCCAACGATCGTGTAAACCTCTTCTGGCGGTCTGTCCATCTTGTTTGCGACAGCAACCCTGTGGTAGGCGTCGTACATTGCGGGTCTTATCAGCAGATTAAAGCCGGCATCGACTGCAACGAAGTTTCTGTAAGCTTTTTTCACGGCGTTAACTCTGGTGAGTAAAATCGTCGTGTTTCCAACGATGCTCCTGCCCGGCTCTATCCACAGTTCCGGCTGAGATTTTATTTTTTCCAGCCCCTTCTCAAATGCCGGAATTACTCTGTCTGCAAAGTCTTCCACCGCCGGCACTCCCTTTCCCTCGTAATCTATTCCGAGCCCTCCGCCGATGTCGATGAAATCAAGATCAGCTCCAAGTTTTTCAACCTCTTCTGCAACCTCGAACATTCTTTCAATTGCCTCTACGAAAGGGGTAGTATCCGTTATCTGACTGCCTATGTGACAGTGAATTCCGGAAACCCTTACGTTTGGACATTTGATTGCGAGCTCGTAAGCCCTTAAGGCATCCTTCCACGGTATGCCGAACTTCGACGTCTTAAGCCCCGTAGCAATTTTCGGATGGGTTTCCGGCGATATGTCGGGGTTTATTCTGAAGGCTATTTTTACCTCTCTGTTCAAATCTCCGGCAATTCGAGAAATCGCGTAAAGCTCATCAATGCTGTCAACGCTGAATGGTACGCCAGCTTCAACTCCCATCTTTATTTCTTCGTCGCTCTTGGAGTTTCCGTTGAACAAAACGTAACTCTTTTCAAAACCCGAAAGCAGTGCCATGTAAAGCTCGCCGTCGCTGAACACATCAGCTCCAAATCCCCTTCTGGCTATCAGTCTTAGCAGGGTTAAGTTGTTATTCGCCTTGACAGCGTAAAGAAACCTGACCTTGAAGTTTGCTCTCTCAAACGCCCTGAAGTAAGAATCCATATTTGAATTCAGGGCTTTCATCGACGTAACGTACAGTGGAGTGCCGTACTTCTTCACGAGCTCCAGACAGCTCACGTTTTCTACGTGAAGCACGCCCTGTCTGACGTTGAAGCATTCCTCAACCATACAGCAACACCCGGTGTTCCAGAAGATAGTTTCAGATAATTCACAGAGCGAAAAACTAAATAATTACTCATTCAACATTTAAAACGAATTTCAGCGTTTTTAAGCCTTTCAACAGCTTTCTCTATTGTTTCCACGTCTCTGGTAAGGGCAAACCTTACGAAACCTTCCCCATTACTTCCAAATCCAACTCCCGGCGTTACGAGGATACCTGCCCTGTCCAGCAGCGTTTTTGCGAATTCCATGCTCGTGTATCCCTCCGGAACCCTGCACCAGACGTAAAAGGTTGCCCGTGGCATTTCTGCGTCCAGTCCAACATCTTTCAATCCCTCAACGAGCTTTTTCGCCCTCTCCTCGTAAATCCTGTTGTTTTTTTCAATCCACCCGTCGCACTCGTTCATCGCAAATGCTCCAGCTTCCTGTACAGCCTGAAATACGCCGCTGTCAACGTTGGTTTTTACTTTAAGCAAAGCTCTGACAACATCTATATCTCCCGCAGCGTAGCCTATTCTCCATCCGGTCATGTTGTACGTTTTGGAGAGGGAGTTGAACTCGATGACGTTTTCGTAGCCGTACGCAAGAAAGCTTTCAGCTTTGACTCCAAACGTAATCTCGCTGTAAGCCGCATCGTGGGCGAGCACGATTCCGCTGTCCACGCAGAAGTCAACGGCATGCTTTATGAACTCTCTATCCGCCACAGCAGCGGTGGGGTTGTTTGGATAGTTCAGAAACATTATCTTCGCTTTTTTGACAGTCTCAGGAGGTATGCTATCCAGATCGGGTAAAAATCCGTTTTCATACTTTAAAGGCATGTAGTAAGGTGTTCCTCCCGCAAGAACTGTGCAGGAGGTGTAAACTGGATATCCGGGATCGGGGCACAGAACGATGTCTCCTCTATCGACGTAGGCCAAAGGCAGGTGTGCTATTCCCTCTTTCGAACCGATCAATGCTATTATTTCATCGGGCGTTATTTTAACGCCCTTTCTCCTCTCGTAAAACTTTGATGCAGCCTCTCTGAACGCCAGCATGCCTTCGTAACTCGGATACTTCTGGTTCTCCACCTTCTCAACGGCTTTTTTCATCGCTTCAACAACAGGCTCCGGCGTCGGAAGGTCTGGATCTCCAACTCCGAAGTCGATTACGTCCACTCCCTCTTTTATCTTCTCGCTCTTCATCGCGTCGAGTTCTGCAAAGAGGTATGCGGGTATTCTGTTCAGCCTTTCTGCAAGTTCGGGCTTTTTTCGGGATTTTTTACCGTTCTGATTTGAGGCCATTCTATCACCTTTTACTCGTTTACAGCTTGCCGTAAATCTGTGTCACTCCCTCTCTTCTAACGGAATGTACTTCCTGCAGGCTTCTCCAACGTACAGGGCTCTCGGTCTTATCAGCCTGTTGTTTTCGTACTGCTCTATGATGTGTGCCGTCCATCCAGAAATTCTGCTTATGGCAAAGACCGGTATAAAAAGGTCGTCTGGTATTCCAAGGTTTGCGTAAACGCTTGCAGAGTAGAAGTCAACGTTTGGATACAGCTTCTTGTATTTGTAAACGGCATCCTCGACGGCCAGACTTATCTGGTACCATTTTGGCTCCTTTACCCGGGCGAGTTTTTCTGCCAGTCTTTTGAGAACGAGAGTTCTCGGATCGATAACACCCCTGTAAACCCTGTGTCCAAAGCCCATTATCCTTTCTCCTCTTTCGAGCTTCATTTTTACGTACTCTTCAGCCCTCCACGGTACAGCTATTTCTCTCAGCATTTCTATCACTTT